>JAYWCO010000344.1:0-2720 GCA_043780475.1 Burkholderiales bacterium
GGGGGATAAATATTGGTAGCCTCGCTACCACTCTGTATGATTAATTTCAACGCCGATTTCACGTCGCGCTTCACGTAGCGCATTGCTAGCTCCGAACGCCAGCTCCAAACGTAACTTACAAAAAAAATTTTCAATCACCATTTTCCCATATGCATATTCCTGCCCTGCTTCAGTTTTTAAAAGAACTCAACGAAAATAACTCGCGCCCGTGGTTTTTGCACAACAAGCCGCACTACGATATTCTGCGCGAAGAATTTATTGCGCTGATCGGCGAAGTCGGCGCGAAGGTTGCGAAATTCGACCTTGAGCTGGGCTCGTTTGAGCCGAAGAAAGCCGTGTTTCGTATTTATCGTGATGTTCGTTTCGCGAAAGATAAAAGCCCGTATAAAAATCATATCGGTGCGGTGCTGGGCGCACGCACCACCGACAAGGCGCGACCAGTCTACTACTTCCATGTGGACCATAAAGGCAATCTGCTCACGGCCTGCGGCGTCTACATGGCCGAGCCGGTTGCACTTAAAAAAATTCGCAATTACATCGTCGCTGAGCCACAAAAATTCTCAAGACTGCTCAAAAATAAATCTATCAATGAAACCTTCGGCGGCCTGATCGAGCAAGACCGGATGACCCGACCACCTAAAGGTTATGCGCCTGATTTGCCGCATATTGACTACATCAAGAATCGCCATTTTTTATGTGAGACCTCGATCAACCTGAATAAGCGCGTGCCTAAAGATTTAGCTGCCGAGATCGCGAAAAACTTTGAAGCCGCCAAGCCGTTAATGGTTTGGTTGCGGGATGCTGTGAAATAATTTTAGACCTGAACATAACTATGAAAACACTCGTCGCTCTCATTTTGCTTATCGCACCCTGGCTTATTTTTGGCAGCATCGTCACCAGCCTAGGGCGCCCCAGCACCGTAGGCCTAGTGATCACACTGGTGGTGTCGGCATTCGGCCTCACCCTGCTCATCACCAAGAAAAAATAATGTCGCGACCCTTGCTCACGAATGCAGCGCGGCCTGCCACCTTCACGGTTGATGCCCTGGATGAAACCGGCGCGACCCAGCCCACGCCGATTGCCGGCGAACATCCGCTTACGATCTACGTGGACAAGCGCGAGATTCTCACCATCATGACGCTGGGCGCAGCACCGGAAGCGCTGGTCATTGGCTACTTGCGCAATCAGCGGTTGCTTGAATCGATTGATGAAATTATCTCGGTGCAGGTGGATTGGGAAATCAATGCCTGCGCCGTCACCACCCGTCGTGGCCTTAAAAATCTTGATGAGAAAATGGCCAAGCGCACCAAGACTACTGGCTGCGGTGAAGGCACCGTGTTTGGCGATTTGATGGCGGATCTGGATAATATTCAATTGCCGCACGACATTCAGATTTCACAAGCCACGCTTTATGCGCTGCTCAATAATGTACGCATCCATGAATCGATTTACAAGCAGGCGGGCGCCGTCCATGGCTGCGCGCTCGGCAATACGGCAGGCGAAATTTTGACCTTCGTTGAAGATGTGGGCCGCCATAACGCCGTCGATGCCATTGCGGGGTGGATGTGGCTTGAAGCCATTGAGGGTGGCGACAAAATTTTCTACACCACCGGACGCCTGACCTCTGAAATGGTGATCAAAGCCGCACAAATGGGCATTCCATTTTTAGTCTCGCGCTCCGGACTTACGCAAATGGGTTACGACATCGCTCAGCGCGTCGGCATTACGATGATTGGTCGCGCCGTGAATAAACATTATTTATTGTTTACGGGTGTCGAGCGGCTGATTACAACATGACCACCCCTAAAATCACCGCCCTGATACTTGCAGGTGGGCGTGGCTCGCGTATGGGCAGCGTGGATAAAGGCTTGCAGCTGTTTAACAACAAACCGATGGTTGCGCAGGTACTCGAGCGCCTGGCCCCGCAGGTTGATGAAATCATCATCAATGCCAATCGCAGTCTTGACGCCTATGCGGCCTTTGGGCATCGAGTCATGGCTGATGCTATTGACGGCTTTGCCGGCCCGCTGGCGGGGTTACAGGTCGGCATGTTGCATGCAACTCATCCACTGGTGGTTACCGCACCCTGCGATTCGCCTTTTCTGCCGCTTGATTTGGTGACGCGCTTGCGCACGGCGCTAGAAAATAGCCACGCAGACATAGCTGTCGCCAAAACCTTTGATCAGGCGCATCCGGTTTTTTGCCTGGTGAAGCGCGAGCTCGAACCACATCTGCGTGCCTTCCTCGAAACCGGTCAGCGCAAGATCGACAAGTGGTATGAAACCCTGAAGGTGGTGGAAGTATCGTTTGATGATGTCGAAGCGGCATTCATCAACATCAATACCCGTGAAGAGCTAAACCGGCTGGAGAAGCCCGCCTAGCGCGGGGTTTGGCGAGGCTGACAATCATATGCCGCGACGAAATATTCGTAAGCTAGCCTTGCGCCCGCCACTACCGCGCCGCGGAATTGTCTGGTTTCCCGCGCTCCCTGAGTCGCCTGCTGCGCACCATATCGAAGCGTTTCGCCGCGAACATGATCCGCTTGCGGCAAAAATTCCCGCGCATCTGACGCTGGTCTTTCCCTTCCCCTGCACCTTGACGGCAACCCAAATCGCCGCTCACACCCGTCGCATTGTGGCCAAGTGGCCGCCGTTGCCAGTGGTATTTCGTGATGTGGAAGGCTTGCTTGATGAATTTGTTTTACTGATGGCGCGCGATCG
>JAYWCO010000345.1:0-7213 GCA_043780475.1 Burkholderiales bacterium
TTGATACGGTCGCGGGTCTTATAAAGCGCATCGAGCACCGGCAAATAGCTTTCGCCCGGCACACAAAACGCCATGTCCACACCATGAATATTGAGTTGATCAACCAGAATTTGCCCGCCATTGCGAGCGCCGCTTGGAACGATTGCCGCATTCATAACTGCCTCACCTTATAACCCTTCATTTTTAATAGCTCAATCAAACCGCGCGAGCCCAGTAAATGCAGCGTGCCTACCGCCACAAAATGGGTTTTATCTTCCGCCAGATAGCCTTCGATTTTTTTCAGCATGCCGGCGTGGCGGCTGTAAAGCAGTGCATCGTCGAGCTCAGCGCCCAGACGCGCATCTTTATTCACATCTGCCGTCACCTCCTGCATCAATTTTGCGTCGCCGCTTTGCCATGCATTAACCACGCCGGTCACCTGGTCGGCTGATCGGCCAGATTCAAGCGCGGCGACAGCGTTGTCGAGAAACGCTTCCTGCAAAGCAGGCGACATATCGTTGAGCATATTGATCTGACCGAGCTGAGATTCCAGCTCCAGCACCGGCTTTTTATTTTCTTTCGCCAGTTGAATCAGATAGCCTTCGACACCGTAATTCATGTCGTAGCCCAACCGCGTAAATTCAGAGATCGACAATAGTCCGCCGATCAGGAATGGCTTCATTTGTTTAATCCCATCCTGCGGCAATTTCAAGCGCACGGCTTGCTGCTTGAGCCGATCATAAAGCGGCGCGGGAATGTGTTTGTCGAGCGAATCCGGTGGCGCGTAGGCAATCAGCTTGCCAATCTCCGCGGCTCCCTCCGTATTGGAAATATCCGCTTCCAGCACCAGCTTGCTTGAGCGCTTAAACGCGTCTTCCACGGCGGCAGGCAACGGGTAAAAATTTTTCTTGCCGACATGAATGGTGCCGAATAAAAAAATCGTGTTCGCCGTAGATTTAACTTCCCAGATAAACGATTTTCGCTCACCGGTTTTAACCAGCTCTTCAGTCTGCTTGGGCCCGGGCCGGGTCGGGTCATAAGTTGCATCGGGCGTCGGGATAACAGTCTGCGCAGCGGCTGGCAGAGCATGAATACACGCGAACATCATGACGCTCGCCATACAGGCGGCGCCAGATCGAATCGTTGAGACTAAAATTGGGGGTTGCATGAATAACCTGTCTTTGAAAAATTTTGGCTGGTTTACGATTATCCCAGAGTCGGCAAGAACAACCGCAAGCTTGCCGTAGGTAAACCGCACACTTGCAATTCATTAAACCGCAAGCTTGCTAGAATACGACATCTTTCATCCCTGCCATCATCTGGCGTAATTCGACTGGTTTGGTGTCATCACCAAACTAGCTGTCCGAAATATAAAAAATACCAAAGGAATATCAGATGCAAATCGGCATGATTGGATTGGGTCGTATGGGCGGCGCGATGGTGAGCAAACTTTGCCACGCCGATATTCATGTGGTGGGCTACGACGCAGACGGCAAATCAGTCGATGCGTTAGCCAATGTGCCCGGCTTTGATGGCGCCTATTCACTCGATTCATTATTAAACGCCATGCCTGCACCGCGCCTGCTGTGGCTGATGTTGCCCGCCGGTAAAGCCACCCACGCCATACTCGAAGAGCTGCGCTTTAAACTCGCGCCCGGTGATCTCGTGGTGAACGGCGCGAATCATTTTTATAAGCACAGCGTGGCTGAAGCGGAGATGCTGCGTGAAGCCGGTATATCGCTGGTGGACGCCGGTGTATCCGGCGGCATTCACGGCAAAGAAAACGGCTATTGCCTGATGCTAGGCGGTGAAGCCGTGGCGATCAAACGCATTGAGCGGGTTCTGAATGGCTTAGCGCCCAACCCCAATCAATGGCTGCATTGCGGGCCATCGGGCGCGGGGCATTTTACGAAAATGGTTCATAACGGCATCGAGTACGCGATGATGCAGGCCTATGCCGAAGGCTTCTCGCTGCTGAGCGCTAAGCGCGAATTCGATCTCGATATCGCCGCGATCGCTGAGACCTGGCGTAAAGGTAGCGTGTTGCGCTCCTGGTTGCTTGACTTGACCGCCGAATTTTTGAAAGTAGATCGCGCGCTGGACGGGGTCGCGCCGATCGTGGCCGATTCCGGCGAGGGCCGCTGGACTGCGCTCGAAGCCATCGAGCTCGGCGTGCCCACCCCGGTGATGTCGTTGGCACTCATGTCGCGCTTCGCCAGCCAAGGCGAGGGTGAATACAGCGCCAAGCTGCTGGCGATGATGCGCAAAGGCTTTGGTGGGCACGAGGTCACGGGAATCGATAAAAAATAATTCTTGTTCTTTATCGTTTTCGTTGTTCTTAATCTCCTGAGTTCTCAACCTTTCAATCTCTTCGGTACGAAAATATTATGGCTTGGCTCATCACCAAATATTTCATCACCGCTGCCGTTGTCGTGCTGATTTCCGAGCTGGCAAAGCGCAGTGACCGCCTCGGCGGCTTTGTTGCAGCGCTTCCGCTAGTCACATTTTTAGCGCTGATCTGGCTCTATATTGAAGACCAGCCGACAGAAAAAATCGCCAACCATGCATGGTACACATTCTGGTACGTGGTACCCACGCTGCCGATGTTTCTGATCTTTCCGCTACTATTGCCACGGCTGGGGTTTTGGCCCGCGTTATTGGCGTGCGTCGTCATCACCGTGATTTGTTTTGGCCTGTTTGCGCTACTGATGCGCCGGTTTGGGGTGGAGTTGTTGTAAGCTTTTGTACCTAGGTATCCGCGCGAATCAATTTTATAATTTCGGAATGCGTATACGGCTGATCATCAATGACCCGGAGAGCGCAAACAATAGCACCAGCGGATGAAGCTGCAACACCGCAATCTCGGTTACACCAAACCAGAGCTTGCCCTGCACCGCATCTAGGTACGCCGCCAGTGTGAGCAGACCCACCAGCAACACCGAGGTCGGAATCGGCGTGCCTTCAAAATATTTCACTTTGTCGCCGCCCTCGGACATCGCTTCAGCGGTGACGTTGTAGCGCGCCAGCCGCGAGACGCCGCATGCCACAAAGTACGCCAAAAAAATACGGTCATAAAAGCCCTGCATACCGCAACCATAGGCCATGATGGCCGGCGCCACGCCGAACGAAATCACATCGGCCAGCGAATCAAGTTCCCGCCCTAACGAAGAGGTTTTTTGCCGCCACCGCGCCACACGACCATCCACCACATCAAAAAACAATGCCGCCAGCACCAGGCCGCCCGCAATATAAATATGCTTGACGTTACCCGTTTCCAGAAAAGTCATCATGGAAAAAAGCGCGCCCATGCCGCAGACCGCGTTGGCGAGCGTGAACCAATCCGCAAGATGAAATTCGCGAATCATGGAAAACGGTTTACTTAATTTAGGTGATGTCATGTTTGAAGACTCATCCTTCTGTGCACCGCTGTCTGTGCGCAAGCAATCATAGCGGCGCAGCGCAGCGCCGAATGATGTCATGGTAAAAATTGATTGATATTTTTTATTAGTAAACACCAGCACCGGAGCGCTACTTAAAGCATTTTTTGCTCCAGGATGCCCGCCAATAAACGAGTTTGTAAATCTTGCAACCCGAACGTCACCAGCTCACTTTGCGCCCCTCGCAATTAGAAATGCCGTGTTACGATATGACCATCAAGATAGTCATTTAGAGGAATTATGGGAGCATTCAGCATCGCTGAAGCAAAGGCACAATTGAGCGCCATTATTGAAATGGTGGAGGCCGGTGAGACCATCACCATTACCAAACGCGGCAAGCCGGTGGTCAAGATGGTTCCCGCCAACGCGCTGCCGATCAAGCCGAAAATGGATTTGGAAGAACTGCGACGATTTCGAGAATCGATGCCAATAATGAAAACAAATTCGGTGGAAATCATTCGCCAAATGCGCAATGGTGAAATCAATGAGTGAGTGTCAAGTGAGTGTCAAGTGAGTGCCAAATAAGCGCCAAGTGATTGCGCGCCGATGATTTACCTCGACACCAACATACTTGTTTCGCTGCATATTACCGACAGCCTTACGCCACCAGCAACTGAATGGATTGCCCGAGAAGCCACACCACTCGCCATAAGCGAATGGGTGCGTACCGAATTTCATGCCGTCATGGGTTTGCGCAAACGAAAAGCCGAGCTATCGGCTGCCGACGCCAAAGCTGCCGTTGCGGCCTTGGATGTGCGAGCGGAAGGTTATTTGCACACCTTGACGATTACCAACGATGCCGTAGCCATTGCCGCCACATGGCTTCGTAATCCCGATTGCACCCTGCAAACCGGTGATGCCCTCCATCTCGCTATCGCTCAAACCGCAGGTGCGACCGCGCTGGCCACATTCGATGAACAGTTTGCCAAGGCCGCGCAGAAACTAAGATTGGTGAATTTTAAAATTGTGCTGATTGGCGGAAAGGTTCGGCGCGTGGAACAGGCTCGTGCCGCGTATAAAGTGGCCAAGCCGACAAACCGCGCAGCGCTTGTAAAAACCGAGAAAAAAGTAAAACGCTAATATTGGCGGGCAGTGCAAGCCATAAACGAGGTACTAACGCAGCAGCCCGATGATACGACCGCACGCAAATACTGGAACAAGCTGAAAGAGGGGCTGAACCGCGAGGGCAGTCAACTGGTGACAAATTGTCACCAGTTGAAAATGACTGCACACGACGGCAAACAGCGACTCAACAATGCCGCCACCGCCGAGACACTGCTGCGCTTCATGCAATCGATGCTCAGTCCTCAGGCGATGCCGCAGCATGATCGCTGGTAATCGCGTTTCGATGGCTTGTAGGATCACACATCGACGCTATAGACACATCACTTGGATATGTCTACGAAGCCGCAAAATATCGACATATATCACTTGATCTGCATAGAAATTACGGCTTTCTATACACATGAACCCGCGATCAACGGCTCATCTTCAAAGAGTCATTAATAGTACGTGGCGCAAAAATATGAATAATGCGCCATCAATGATCGATAGGGTGCACATGACACCATGATAGTTTTTAATGGAATAAAAATAGCAAAATCGCACCACAAATGACTGACGCAGTGCGAGCCGCAACATACGCCGCGCTACGGTTAAAAAGCTGAAAAATTAGACCGACTCAGCAAACTGCGCAAATTGAACCGATAGCCAGCACCGTATCCACTTGGCGTGCGGATGTTCTTTACAACACGCTACCGCTGTTGCCGTCCTTGGCCCAGCTGGAAGCGCACACAGTGCTGTAGCAAGGCATTCGTGCGCGAGCGGCGCTGGCGGCGCTTAATCATGCGGCAGAGTTGATCCCGAATCCGGCGATGCCGATCAATACCTTGCCGTCACTGGAGGCGCAGGCGAGTTTGGAAATCGAAAACATTGTCACGACCAAGGATCGGCTGGTCCAGTTTCGCGATTTTGGTGAACGAGCTGACGCGAATACCAAAGAGGCGCTGCGTCATAGTCAGGCGTTGTTGTTGGGCTATGCCAATATCGACAAACGACCGCTCACGACCCGCACCGCTGAAATGATCTGTACCCACCTTAAAGGGGTTCAGATGCGGTACAGCAAGTACCAGGCACCACGCTGGCCAATAATCGCACTGGCGAGGTGACCTACAAACCGCCAGCAAGCGAATCGTTGCTGCGTAATTTGCTGGGTAACTGGGAGAAATTTCTTCATGAGCAACCCGATATTGATCCGTTGATTCGGATGGCTGCCGCGCACTATCAATTTGAGGCGATTCATCCGTTTACCGGCGGCAACGGGCGTACTGGACGCCTCATCAATAGCTTGTTTCTGATCTCGGAAAATAGACAAACTCTTTATTCATCCGAAACTGATGCGACTTCTCACCACAGATGCAATGCGTTCGCGCCGTATATTTTTCCCGCCGCCACGTGAATGAAGCTGAAACCCGCGCAGTGAGTTATTAGCTAGATAAGCACCACCGACCTTTAACTATCAGCCGACTTCACCGCGTTCAAACTAATCGGTGCCTGCGGCACGAAATCATCGGTGTGGATGGCGCGATAGTCGACGGCTAAAATATCCAGTTCCTCGCGGCCACCGGGTGCGGTCAGGATAACGGTATCGCCTTCTTTGGCTTTCATCAGGGTTCGGGCCAGCGGTGAAATCCAGGTTATGTAATTGCGAGGTAAATCGAGCTCATCGATGCCGACAATAGTGACGGTTTTTTCTTCGCCGGTCTGATTCGCATAGGTAACGGTAGCGCCGAAAAAGATCCGTTCAGCGGCCTCATCCTCGCGCTCGGCGGCGGGGTCGACGACTTCGGCGTTGTCCAATCGCTTAGTTAAAAAGCGCAGGCGCTTATCGATTTCGCGCAGGCGTTTTTTGCCGTATTGATAATCGGCATTTTCACTGCGATCACCGTTTTTGGCCGCCCATGAAACCGCGGACGTGACCACTGGGCGTTCTTTGTGCAGCAGGTAGGTGAATTCGTCCCGGAGCCGTTTATGGCCGCCGGGGGTGATGTAGTTTTTGCCGCCAGCCGGGATCGGCGGCATGCTCACATCAAGATCATCATCCTCGGCTTCATCGTTTTCTTTGGTGAATGCTTTGCTCATTTTTTACGCTCACTTCGCAGACTCAATCAGGCCCAACTCGGCGCGCAATTTGCGCGTCAGTTTCGCGGTGACCAACTCGTAGGAGCGTCGAATCAGCGCTCTTAATTCTGCATCACCTAATTTGGAAAGATCAGTCACCTGCACCCATTTAGCACGGGCCAGATAAGGTGCCGGAATGAAGCCGGGACGATCCGACATTTGCAGGAAAAGATCATCATCGACTTTGAACGAGACGACTGCTTTCTCTTCACGGTTCAGCATCGCCACCGCGAACATTTTTGCGCCGATGGTATAGACGTGATCGGCTTCCCACTTGATATCATTTTTGGCGTGCGGGAGTGAATGGCAGAATTTTTTAATGGCGGCAATATTCATTTTTCAGAATTTCAAACTCGTTTACTGGCGAGCTTCTTCAACTATAAATGCTTAGAATGCCTCGCCAGTGCTAGGGTTTGCTTTTGACAGCCGCACTCGCATCCACTTTTGATTTATCAATAAT
This sequence comes from Burkholderiales bacterium, assembly GCA_043780475.1. Classification (GTDB taxonomy): domain Bacteria; phylum Pseudomonadota; class Gammaproteobacteria; order Burkholderiales; family Usitatibacteraceae; genus UKL13-2. The sequence continues at coordinate 7,057 of JAYWCO010000345.1, forward strand.
TTGATAAAACGTCTCGTCAGCCTTGATCATGCCAAGCTCGACACGAGCGCGTTCTTCCACCGCATCAATACCCTGCTTCAAGTCGCGCACCTCGGCATCCAGCCCCGCGTTGCGGGCGGCGAGCTTGGTGTTTTTTTCTTTTTGTTGATCGACCTGT
>JAYWCO010000346.1:0-5913 GCA_043780475.1 Burkholderiales bacterium
CCGTGTCGTGCCGGGTCACTGGGAAGGCGATTTGATCAAAGGCGAGAAGAATCGTAGTGAAGTCGGTGTTCTGCTGGAGCGGCAAATGCGACGGGTGATCTTGGCCAAATTAGCCGATGCGCGGGCGGTGACGGTCAGAGAAGCGTTTGAAACGGCGTTAGGTGTCTATCCGTCAGGGCTGCTGAAAACCTTGACCTATGACCAAGGCAGCGAGATGGCGCAACATGCGATGTTTAGTGCCACCAAGGGTATCAAGGTCTACTTTGCAGACGCACACAGCCCTTGGCAAAAGGGGCGGTAGAGAATATCAATGGTTTGTTAAGACAGTACTTGCCGAAAGGGACGAATCTGTCCAAGTACTCGCAAGATGAGCTCAATGCGATTGCCGAGAAAATTAATAATCGACCGCGCGAGTGCTTGGGATGGGATTCTCCGAATGAGGCTTGGGATAAGTTGCTAAAATCAGACGTTGCACTTAATTCCTGAAGCCGTCAATTGCGCCTAACGCAACAACCCTTGCTTCAATAAATTCCGACGCTCTCGCCCGCTCCGCAGCATCCATATGTAACCCGCATTTAGTCCGACGCCACAAAATATCATCCGGGCGGCGGGCGAATTCCTGGGTGATGCAAAAATCAATTTCGCGCTCGCTCAGCATGTATGCGCCTGCGCCAAAGCATTCGCCGAGATCGCGCATGGACGCAACGCTGCTGAGCAGCATCGCCGTGCGCGAACCGTGGCGGTTGACGAGCTGACGCAGGTAATCAATCGGCAGCGCCGGTATGGATTTCATGAGTCGATGAACAAGATCTTCAGCGGATTTCAGCTCACCGCCGGGGAGAACTTTGCTGGCAGTCCATGAGCCAGTGAGCGTTGGGTAGTAGGGCTTTAAATCTTCGAGGGCATGCTCAGCCAGGCGGCGATAGGTCGTGATCTTGCCGCCAAAAATCGATAGCAACGGCAGCTTGCCCTCGGCATCATCGACCTTCAGTACATAATCGCGGGTGATTTCAGATGGGTTAACCGTGCCGTCGTCATATAGCGGTCGTACCCCAGCATAGCTCCAGACAATATCAGTCTCACGGATCGGTGTTGCCGTAAAACGATTCACTGCATTCAGGAGATACGCTGTTTCAATGGGTGAAATTTTGGCGGCATCATCCAAATTTTCAATATTCAAATCGGTGGTGCCGATCAAGCTGAACTTGTCCTGATAGGGAATGATGAAGGCCACACGCTTGTCATCGTTTTGCAAAATATACGCATGCGCATATTCGTGAATGCGCGGCACCACGATGTGGCTGCCTTTGACGAGCTTGACGGTGGCATTCATTTTGACCGCCAGCGTGTCATCCAGTAAATGTTTAACCCATGGCCCCGCCGCGTTGATAACGCCCTTGGCACGAGCTACTGAAGGCACGCCCGTATCAACATCCTGTAGCTGCAGCTGCCATGCATCCCCTTCGCGCTTACCGTGCATAAGGCGTGTGCGCACGCATATATCAGCGCCCTGTTCGCGTGCCGAGACAGCATTCAATACGGTTAGCCTGGCATCATCAACACGCGCATCGGAATAAAAAAAGCCGCGCTTGATCGATGGCTTCAAACCCGCACTATAAATTTTATCGGGAAATGCAACGCCGCGCGAACGCGGTAAAGAAATTTTGCCGCCGATATGATCGTACATCCACAAACCCAAGCGGATCATCCACGCCGGACGCATATGGGCGTCATGCGGCAAAATAAATTCCAGGGGATGGATAATGTGCGAGGCAATTTTCAGCAACACCTCACGTTCCTGCAGCGCTTCGCGGACGAGGCGGAATTCATACTGCTCCAGATAGCGCAAGCCGCCATGAATCAGCTTTGAACTCCATGAGCTGGTGGCAGAGGCAAGATCATCCTGCTCGACCAACAGCACCTTAAGCCCGCGCCCCGCAGCATCACGCGCAATACCGCAGCCATTGATGCCGCCGCCGATAATCGCCAAATCGTAATCGGCTTGGGGATCGGTTGGCGGTTGAGTCATCAGCGTCATCACAAAGTGTACTGAAATTTATCAAGCCACAGCAAAGAAAAAGCAGTTTTGGTATCGGTAATTTCGCCGCGCCCTATCATCTCGACAGCCGCTTTGAGGCTTAATGTAAAAACCTCCATGAACTCGCCCGCATCGCGCTGATGGCCGCGAAATTCCAGATCACGCGCGATATGCAGCTCAATTTTTTCATTGGAATAGCCGATGCCCGCATCGAGTGTGGCGACATGCGCCCACTGCCGGGCAACATAGCCGGTCTCTTCCAGCAATTCACGCCGGGCCGTTGCAAAATGCGGCTCGCCCTCATCAATTTTACCGGCAGGCAATTCGATAAAATGACGGCGTGGCGGATGCCGATATTGATGCTCAAAAATTAATGTCTCGGCATCGATGAAAGCCGCAATAATAACCGCCCCCGGATGCAGCACATATTCGCGATAAGATTCAGTACCATCCGGCAAGCGCACCCGATCTAATTGGACTTTGATAAGCTTGCCCGTCAGCAGGCGCTCGCTGGCAACGGTGTGTTCGGTAAAGTCCGCCCGCTCAGCCGATGGCTGATATGACCCATACGGCTGCGTTTGCGGCTGCGGTGGCAGATCTTGCTCAGTCATTCACGTCGCCCGCCACGACCTGAGATGGCAGCTCTGTTTATAGCGAGCGTTGAATCGCATTGAGGCAGGCCGTCATCAAAGCGCCGGGCATAAAACCTAATCCCAGCACGGCAAAAGCATTGACTGCCAACACGGCGCGCATTTCAAACGGCGCAACAATCGGCGCCGTGTCTGTTGGCTGGTCAAAATACATGACCTTCACGACGCGCAAATAATAAAAGGCACCGATCACACTCATCAACACCGCGAATACCACCAGCCAGGTATAGCCAGCTGCCAAGGCCGCCTCCAGCACCGAGAGCTTGGCCCAGAAGCCGACAAAAATCGGGATGCCCGCCATCGAGAACATGACGAACAACATCAGCAAGGCATGGAATGGGGAGCGCTGGTTTAAACCCTTGAGATCATCAATGTTTTCTGCCTCGAAGCCCACCCGCGATAGCAACAGCAGCATGCCGAATGCGGCCAGCGTGGTTAAGGTGTAGGTGACAATATAGAACATGCTGGATGCATAACCACTTTTGGTACCTGCCAAAATACCAAGCAACAAAAAACCCATATGCGAGATAGTCGAATAAGCCAGCATGCGTTTCATATTGGTTTGCGAAATCGCGACAATATTGCCGATTGCCATCGATAGCACCGCCAGAATCACCAGCATGCCCTGCCAGTCTGCGGTCGCACCTGCAAGTGCATCGGCCAGAATACGGATCACAAAACCAAAGGCGGCGATTTTCGGCGCGGAAGCAATGAACAGCGTAATCGCTGTCGGCGCACCGTCATACACATCCGGCACCCACATATGAAACGGCACGGCACCCAGCTTGAACGCCAGACCCGCTACGATAAACACGAGACCAAACGTCAATAGCGGATCATTGGCACGGCTGCCGGAGACAATCGCTGCCACCGTGCTCACATCGAGCGAACCCGTGGCGCCATAAATCATCGAGATTCCGTATAACAGCAGCCCGGATGCCAGCGCACCCAAAATAAAATACTTCATGGCCGCTTCGGTTGATTTCGCAGAATCGCGATTTAAACCCACCAAGGCATAGCTGGACAATGCCAGCAATTCAAGGCCCAGATACAACGTCACAAAATGATTGGCCGATACCATCACCATCATGCCGAGGGTGGCAAATAAAATCAGGCTGATGAATTCACCACTGAAAAGTTTGCGCGCCGATAAATACGCACGGCTGTAAACAATCACCACCGCCACCGCGATCAGCATCGACATTTTAAGCAACGTAGCCATGCCATCCACAACAAACATATTGCTGAAGCCATATTGGATGGGCGCGATGGTGGCGACCTCGATCACCGATCCCGACGGCACTGGCATCGCCTTGAGTACCACCAGCAGCGCGGTGATGAGGAGCGTCGCCAAACTGCTCCACAGCAGGCGTGCTTCCTGGCGTGGTGGTGTCCAAAACAAATGGGCCACCATGATGGTGGCGACGCCCACCAGAAGGAAAATCTCCGGTGTAGCCAGGCCGATATTGAATGAGGCGACGTTAATTTGTGCGGGGGTCATAGTGGGTTATTTTCAATTCAGCTTGCCAAGCGCAACATGCTTAATCAAGGCATTGACGGACTCATGCATCACTTCGGTGAAAGGCATGGGGTAAATACCCATCGCGAGCACCAGCACGGCCAAAATAGTGAGCACCGCTATTTCGCGCCCGTTAATATCGTCAAGGCTACGTACCTCATCGTTGGCAATCTCGCCAAAGATCACCCGCTTGGTCATCCACAGTGTGTAAGCTGCGCCCAGAATCAAGGTCGTCGCGGCAGCAAATGCGATCCAGAAATTGACTTTCATCGCGCCCAAAATAACCATGAACTCACCGACAAATCCGGACGTGCCGGGCAAGCCCGCATTGGCCATGGCGAACAGCACGGCGAAAAAAGCAAACCTCGGCATGGTATTGATCACGCCACCGTAAGCTGAAATTTCTCGGGAGTGAACGCGGTCATACAGCACGCCAATACATAAAAACATCGCGGCAGAAATGAAGCCGTGCGAGACCATTTGCACCAGCCCACCTTCAATCCCCTGCACACTCGCCACACCTTGCGCGGCAAACAAAAAGAAGCCCAGCGTGACAAAGCCCATATGTGAAATCGAAGAGTAGGCGACCAGTTTTTTCATATCAGACTGCGCCAACGCCACAAAGCCGATATAGACAATCGCAATCAACGACAGCGCAATCATGAAGCCCGACAAGGCATAACTGGCATCGGGCGCGATCGGCAAATTGAAACGCAAGAAACCGTAAGCACCAATTTTCAATGTGATCGCCGCCAATACCACCGAGCCGCCGGTGGGCGCTTCCACGTGAGCATCGGGCAGCCAGGTGTGTACCGGCCACATCGGCACCTTGACGGCGAAGGATGCAAAGAAAGCAAAAAACAATACCGTCTGCACCGTCAGGCTAAGTGGCACCTTGTGATAATCAAGAATATTAAAGCTGCCATTGGTCACGTTGTACAGGTAAATAAACGCCGCCAGCATGAGTAACGAACCTAGCAGCGTATACAAGAAAAACTTCACCGCCGCATAGACCCGCTTCGGCCCGCCCCAGACACCGATGATCAGGAACATCGGTATCAGCATCGCCTCAAAAAAGAGGTAGAACAAAATGGCATCAGTGGCCGCAAATACCCCATTGACCAGGCCGGACATAATCAGGAAGGCCGCCAAATACTGGGATACCTTTTCCTGAATCACCTGCCAGCCCGCGATCACCACCAAGATTGTGGTGAAACTATTCAGAATGATAAGCAGCATCGAAATACCATCGACACCCATTGCGTAGTTGATATTGAAGCGTGCAACCCACGGCGTGAATTCGACGAATTGCATGGCCGCTGTGCTGTTATCAAAACCAACCCATAGCGGGAGTGCGACCAGTAAGCCTAATACGCTACCGACCAGCGCGACTATGCGCGCGGTATTTTTTTGCTTGGGGGTGTCGCCGTTCATAAAGAGCGTCAGCACACCCGCCAAAATCGGCACCCAAATAGTCAAACTTAAAATAGTGGAACTGCTGTGCATGTTGTGGTGATTTTCAAATGTTGATCAGGTACAAAAAGGTGGGGCGCAAATAAAGGTTGGTGGACAATCAGCCCTCCTTTTACAGAAAATCTTTTATCAAGAACTTATAAGACCAGCAGCTTCGGCAGCAGCAATTTCACAAACACAATCGTGAGCAGCCCAAACACACCGATGATCATCGTAAAGGCATAGGTATACAA
>JAYWCO010000347.1:0-1713 GCA_043780475.1 Burkholderiales bacterium
CCGAGAATGTGCCGCTCAAGCCGTCTTTGTCGAAGTCACCGTAGCCAGTGAATAGCGAAACCCGCTTTTCCGTTCCGCCGCCCGAGCGCGTGGGCGCACCAACGGTAGCGCTGATCTCGGTGCCGCTGAAGTCGCGGCGCAGGATGAAATTGACCACACCAGCTACTGCGTCACTGCCATAGACCGCCGAAGCGCCATCTCTGAGCACTTCGACGCGATCAATAGAAGCCACCGGAATAGACGCAATATCGACTGCGGACCCGCCGTTTGCTGGAGCGCTGCGACGGCCATTGATTAGCACCAGCGTACGTGCTGCACCTAGGCCGCGAAGCGAGATTGATGACACGGAATTATTACCGCCTTGACCACCGCCCGAACCAGTACCAGCCACGGTAGCGGCGCCGAAAGTGGAAGTGGCTGTTATCGATTTGAGCAACTGCTCGACACTGCTGACACCGCTGCGTGAAATGTCTTCACGAGTCAAAATCTGCACCGGAAGCGCGGTTTCCGCATCAATACGCTTGATGGACGAACCGGTGATTTCGACACGGCCCAACTTCATATCAGCACCACCAGTCGTTTGGGCTGCTGCAGGCAGAGCAAATAATGCAACGCTGGAAAGGCCACCAAAGGCCCAGGCAAGGCTCGTTATCAGGGGGCGTACTTCAAGCATTTGTATTCCTCTTGGGTTGATTTGAGTTGCCTCTGTACTAGCTCGCCTGTGCACCAAAATGGTGTTGAGATAGCGTGCAGAATGGCTGGGCCAGCGCTACGAACTTTACCGCAGCAATAAAAGTGCCATATATTTCCGATACAGAAATCATTTTTAACAACTTTAAGCCAGCAGATTAATCGTCTATAAATCGTTGCTCTGCGCATTGAATAATTCCGGCACAGTACTTGCATGTACTTCACCGTACCAACAATCGCAATTTTTAGAGGATTGCGACATCAAAATGTCTAAATCAGTCATGTCACCGCAAATCAACAAGCGAACTCTCTCAGGATGTTTTTTTTTGCAAATGCTGTCAGCAACTCCAACGCAAGCAGTGGGATGAAGTGGACACAGGTTGTAAGGTCCATTCTGTTTATCGGCCCGCTGGTATGGGCGATAGCGCCAGCCACAATGGCGGCAGAAGCGGCGTCACCGCTCAATCCGCAAGTGAAGACAGCGGTTGCGAACATTTCGCCTAAACGCATTGAAGGTTTTGTGCGCACATTGGTGGGATTTGGCACCCGTCATACTTTTTCGGAAACGGAATCCGAAACCCGCGGCATCGGCGCTGCACGCCGCTGGATCGAGCACGAGCTACAAGCCTGCTCTAAAGCTGGAGGCGGGCGTTTGCAAGTGACGCTGGACAGTCACACGCCGCCTGTCAGCGAGCGCGTGCCGAATCCCATGCCAGTAGTCAACGTGGTGGCAACGCTGCCAGGCACGCACGCGCTCTCAAAAGAAAGGTTGCTCGTGGTGAGTGGTCATTATGACTCGCGCGCGTCGGACGTACTGGATGCGAATATCAGCGCGCCAGGCGCCAATGACGACGCTTCCGGTGTGGCCGCAGTGATGGAGATGGCATGCGTACTGGCCGATCAGGAGCTTAATGCGACCATAGTCTTCATGGCTGTGGCGGGTGAGGAGCAAGGCCTACTAGGGTCAGAACACTGGGCTGAGCAGGCACGGCTGAACAAGCTTCGGGTAGAGGCGATGATTAC
>JAYWCO010000348.1:0-4433 GCA_043780475.1 Burkholderiales bacterium
GTGACGGCGGCAGGTACTGCTTGCAAGAAACAACGCACAGTGGCGTCGGCCACCTCGTTCAGTGAGGCAGGCGTCGGGTAGTTCGATCCCGGCAACACCATGTTTGGTTTCAGAATCATTGCTTCCAGCATTACGCGCTGGGCGTGAAGCTGAGTGAATACCGTTCGCAATACTTGTTCAGTCACCTCAGAACAACGCGCCAGCGAATGCGCTCCATCCATTAGCACTTCAGGTTCAACAACAGGCACCAAACCAACTTCCTGACATAAGGCAGCGTAACGAGCCAAGGCGTGCGCATTCGCCTCAATACAGCTCTGGCTTGGCAATCCCGAAGCGCTATTCCCACCGGTGATCACGGCGCGCCACTTGGCAAAACGGGCTCCCATCTCGAAATATTCAGTGAGGCGGTCACGCAAGCCGTCAAGACCTTCGGTTATTTTCTCGCCCGGATGGCGCGCTAACTCCTTCACCCCGATATCCACTTTGATACCGCAAACGATCCCCGCATCAATGATGAATTTCGCAAAGGGAGTACCGTCTTTTTTCTGCTGGCGAATTGTTTCGTTGTAAAGGATGACGCCGCTGATCGATTCACTTAAACCGGGCGTCGTCAGAATTAGTTCACGCCAAGTACGGCGGGCGTCCTCGGCCTGGGCAATTCCCAGTGCTGCAAATCGCTGGTTACAGGTTGAATTGCTTTCATCCATAGCCAGCAGGCCCTTGTCGTCAGCAACCAGCAACTTCGCGGTTTTGATGAGCGCATCTTTTTTCATTCGCGGAAGTACCGTAGATAATTGTGAAACTCTGATTGGAATATTTGAGCCGGCGCATTGCCAGTGCAGATCACGAGGAAGGTGTTGGCGAATGACCCGCCACTGGGCCTAATTAAATAGATTCTTTGCTGAGTCATGCGTCGCACACTGGCCGGAAGTGACTGGCGCGCTCAATTAGCTGCGCGATTTGGTTTGCGGCGATCTGGGTTGAGCAGTGCTGCGTGAAACCCTGCTGCGGCAACATCTGAACGGCCATTTCGTGCGCGAGCGCTATTTGATTCTCTGATGCTCCTACCAGCAAGCCAATCAACACGTTTTCCAATGCAATCACGCGTGCATGAAGGTGTTCGAATTCCACGGCAGATAAACGATTGCTGGCCAGATTCGCATTGCTACGCGATAGATCTTCACTCTGTTGTTCCGGCTGCGCATCTGGTGCGATTCCATTCTCTTCGTTGATATAAGGCGATCGAGAGTGGTTTGAGGGGTTGGTGAGCAGTGTTGTTTTATCTCGCATATCTCGCTTTCGAAACACTGGTAATTTTGTGCGCGACTAAATTATTACGTATATTATCCGCAAGCTGCGACATGAGGTCTGTTCGAAAACGTACATTGCAGCAATGCGTCGAAGAGCGAAAAATGTGGCCTAAACGCAATTGGGGTCTACTAACGCGGATGTCGATACTGAAAACGTGCCGTTGCTGCTTTGCTATCGCGTGGGCGTCGCACACTCACTACAATTTCATACGGCCCCGGTTTTGGCATTGCAAAAAAGTTGCCATAAGTCACGGCGTTCCCGTACGACATAACATCCAGTTTGCGGTTTTGAGCCGACATGCCAAATTCACCGATGCTAGCGGTAACAACGGCATCCGTAATCCGTTTACCTGTCTTTTCTTCGATGATGGAAATGACCAAATAATGCGTTTCTTTTTCCCGCGAAGCATCTGCGTGCATCGTTCGTTCTTCGTGCTCAGGAGGATGATCGCGCAGGATCTTGGCAGGTACTATCCCGTAATAGAGCACCATCCCGTCAAGCCTAATCGACTGGCTGCTATTGATGTCAGCTGCAATCGTCGCCTTGGCAGCTAGCGCAAAGCAAGCGAGCAATATGCCGCTGACGAAGAATTTCCTAAACGCAATCTTGTAACTCGAACGATAACTAATTGGCGACACTGCGTTCCCACATGAAATGTTCATATATTCCTGTCCACATTAAGCCAAATGAAAATCCAAACAACAGCTCTTCCAAAGGCAAACCGTAAACACGCACACCGGTTAACGCGCTGAAATTCCAGACTTGTTCGATATAACCCGGTGCCGACCATTTGAGCCCCACCAGGAAAACGGTGTAAAGCGCCAAGAATAAGATTCCGCCAACAAGCGTGTTTCCCGTCAAATCAGGACGACAAAAGATCACTGCAATGGCGCCTAGGACCATCGCCGCGATACCGGCGTGAATCGGATTCAACGGCAAGAAATACAAAATAGGAAATAAAACGAACGGCGCTGCAAGCGCCCACCGATGCCATTTATGCCGCCACTGATGGCGCTCCTCATCTGCCATGGCCTCCGCACGCTTGTGCAGAATAATGTTGTAAAGAACCGCAGCTATGCCGCCAATGGCAAAACTGAAGATGAAGCTTTCAATATCAAAACCCGTTCGCTGTGCCAACTCAAAGAGGCTTGGCGGATTCCAGTATTCAGGTACAAAAAGTGGCTCTGTTATTCCAAACGGCATCATGACCCAGCTTGCACGCCACATAACAGTTCGCTGCTTTGGGTAAAACGCATACAGAAAAATCCACGGCAGCAAAAATGCGCTTGACCAGGCCAGCCATACATAGTGATAGCTCATTCGCGAATGGGTAGCAGTTTCATGCTGCACTTTGGATAACTACCAGGCGCGTCCTGCACAACCGCAGGGTGCATCAAGCACACGTATCGATTGCTGCGCACGTCTGCACTTGGAAAAGTGGATAAAAAGTCTGCCTGATCAGCACCCTGCGCTTGAAAACACTGTTTCAAAATCGCATTCATTTCTTGTCCCCTTTTATCTCGTTGGCTGAAATCGAACTCGTAGACTTTTGCCGCACAAGCAGTGGCACTAACGTTCGATAAGCGGCCACCATCACCGGCGGAAAAATCAACCACTGCAAAAGCGGTGATAAACCGATGCCAAGGATTGTCGGCATGCTGCTGGTGTATCCCCAAGCACCTGATCTATAGACGTTGTACCACTCGCTTTGGGCGGTAAATACTAATGCGGCAACTGCCACCAGCGCACCACCGGACCACGGGCGCGACGTCGGCCAATCCACGCGCCATAGGGCAATCGCAGCAAAAGCGAATACTGCAAGTGCAATCATGACATCGCCCATGGTGCAATGAAATATCGACCATGCGATCACTGGCGGAGCCGCTTCTCTCCACAGCGTGTAAAGACTAATGTGGCTGATTTCCCAAATCAGATTAAACACGAATGCAAGTGCTGACCAAATACCAATGCGGACGATAAACCCGGACATTATTAACTTATTCATTTAAATTCAATCGTGGATTTCATTTCGATTCAGACTGACCAATATTGGGCAGGATCATGCTGGCGCCGAACCCTAGGGGGAACTGGAGCGCATGAGCAAGCGCGGCAGCCCCGGTGTTAGCAACAGACCTGATGCTGCAAGGCCTGCTGTCAGGACAAACGAGGCACCTGGCAACGTAGAGAGGTTGAAGAGCAGCCCACCCGCCGCTGAGCCGATCGTTACCCCAAGACTCGCCGCAGCCGTCTGCTTACCCAACTCCCAGCCTTGGGCGCTGCCCGCGTTGGCTGAGATCCAGTAAGTCAGGATCGGCAGAAGTATGCCAGCACTACCAGCTACGGCACCGATCACCATCAGCATCAACGTAAAATCAGACGCGCGTGGAACCAAAAATAAACCTGCGGCCAGCGCGGCCAGCGCGGGCGCGATCAGCCAGCGAGTAATCGTTGGATTGAACCAGGGCGCGAACACAATTGCCTGCACAACAAACATCACTAAACTGCATTCAGTAAACATGAGCGCAACCTGCGCCGAGGTTAAGCCCAACTCTTGCGTACCGCGCAACGCGAGGCCAACCTCAAACACGCCGACACTGGCAGAAGCGATGAAAGTCAGGATAAGCAGTTTAGGCATCAGCCACGGAAGATCCTTAGTCGATAGAGCTATCGCTTTTTTCATCTGATTGCTGGCATCACTGCTGTGCATAGCAAATGCTGCGAACACTGCCACTAGCAAGGCAAGGAGCGCTGTTGCGGCAAGCGGAAACGCAACAGAACCTGCGGGCAGAGTCAGCGTGAAGAAATTTGTCCCCGCGCGCTTCACTGCGTTCGCCACTATCACGCCAAGCATAGGCCCGAGCAGAAAACCAGTGATGCCTGCCATGCTGACGAATGTAAATCGACGAATGCGCCGCTGTTCCGTTTGGCCGAAGTTGCCGATCACAGACGCCGCCACCGGGGTCACTGCTGCCGCAAAAATCCCGCTCAAAAAGCGCTCGGCATATATGGCGGCGAGGCTCTCTACAAATGCGAAGACCATCATCGTCACGGCGAAACCAACCAAGCCAATCAGCAGCATACCTCGTGGGCCATGCCGATCTGCCAGCCGCCCCCACATTGGC
>JAYWCO010000349.1:0-7404 GCA_043780475.1 Burkholderiales bacterium
CCTTAGTGGCTGCTTTCGCAGCTGTAGGCATGTCTGCGCTAGCGGCTTCTTCCTGCCAGCGAAAAATCGGTTTGCCCAGTGGCGCAACCACGACAGCCAGTAACATGCGGGTGTCCGCAGGCATATCGATGGTGACGATCTTGCTCGCTTTGGTTGAGAGAATGTCCTGATTGATGGTGGCGTCCGCCAAGTACTTCAATAACTTTCGGGTCTCGGAAAATGATTGCGGCAAATGATCGATCGAATATAAAAACGGATTAACCGCACACTCGGTATTGTCTGCCAATATATATTGGCGCATGCAGGCTTCAATTGAAGCAACACCATCGGCGCGCAATTGGCCCGCGGCCATCGGATATTTCGACCAGGCAATCAGCGGCACGGACACCAGCAGGGCCTGATAATGTTGACCCTCGGTATCAAAAAAACATGATTCGGCCGCCGCTTCGACTGATTCTGCCAGCACGTCGTGCGCATCCGGTTCGCTCTCATAGGTTTGATCGAGCGCGGTTTCGATGGCGCTGTCATTACCCACATCCAGTAACTGCGTGGCAAGCGTTTCAAGCTGTGCATCCCAGTAGCGATTTTCCAAGCGACAGCCAGCGCGTACGGTGTTGCTGGCCATCAGAATCAAACGCGCCGCGTCTTTTGAGAGGCGCAGCGAGGATTTTTTGCGGAGGCGTTTCATGGGCAATATGAACAGTTTTATTTGTTGGAAGGCCATGATTATAGACCCGTCATTGACGGTTAATCATTAACTGTTCGCGGTTGGCTATCAACCGCGCTGTTCAGCTTGCTGCTGAATGCGCCTAAACGGGCGTGCCGATGGCGGCAGCTATCGGCATGGCTGTGCTGCGGCGCAGCCATGCTTCGTGATGACGTTGCAGCGACTGACCAAGGTTGTTAATCAGCTTATTGAATAAGCGCGAAAATTCAGCGTGGCGCAGGGCACGGGCATTCATTTCTATTTCAATACGGCTGGGCATTTTCATAACAACCTTTGTTGAATAATTCCTGAAACGACCCGGCCGCTGCTGTTGTTGATGTTGCTGCTTGTTACCAGAGTTGGCCTTCATATCATTTTCCATGAGATATGTTATTACCATCTGCATCGAAAATAATTAAGCTAGATGGCATAATATTGCGGAAATAAATTCATAAGTAAAAATGGAACTTATCCAAGAAAGGCAGTAAATGGACAAACCCGGAGAAATGCGCGCGTTTGTGCGCTCGGTGGAGTTGGGTGGTTTCTCGGCGGCAGCCCGCGATCTGGATCTCACACCGTCAGCGTTATCCAAATTAGTCACGCGCATGGAAGACCGGCTCAGTGTGCGCTTGATGAATCGCACCACGCGCAAGCTGGCACTGACCGCAGAAGGCGAGGCGTATTTTGCCAGCGCCAAACGCATCCTGATCGATATTGAAGAAGCCGAAGCCGAGGTAACGCGGTTTAGCGATCATCCCAAGGGTATGCTGCGTATTAATGTGGGGGTCGCGTTTGGCATGCATCAGTTAGTGCCCGCGTTGCCGCGCTTTTTGGAAAAATATCCCGAAATTGAGCTGGATATTACAGTGACGGACCGTCTGGTTGATCTGGTGGATGAGGGCGCGGATGTGGCAATTCGCACCGGCGTGTTGCGCGATTCCAGCTTGATTGCCAAAAAAATCTGCGATATGCATCGCGTCATTTGTGCCTCGCCGCTATATCTAAAAAAGCACGGCGTACCCAAGACCGCCCGCGATTTATTGAAGCATAATTGCATCTCGATTAGCGGCGCGTCACAGTTACGCAAATGGCCGTTCGATACTGCGGACGGCATGGAAACAGTCGATGTTATCGGCACGGTAAACGCCAACAACGCCGAGACATTGCTGCAAATGGCGGCGATGGGCGTCGGCATTATTCGGCTGGCCGATGTGATTGTGGCAGACGGTATTCGGGCTGGCTGGCTAACCCCCATCCTTACCGATATTCACCATGCCGAGCCGCTGCCATTATCGGCGGTTTACCCGCAAGGCAAACACAAAAGCCCGCGTGTTGCAGCCTTTGTCAATTTTTTGGTAGAGACGTTTTCATCGGCGCCGTGGCGTCGAGTGCCTGAAGCGGCGGCTATCAAAAAAATAAACTCACCACCACATCCTGATGGCCGTCGTCCTAAAGTGCGCGCAACGCGCTGAGCAAGCCCGGTAGAGTGAGAGAAGATCAACCGACAACTTACCCAAGCCACCGTCGGTCATCTCATCGGAATTTGCGGTCACAAACTTTACTGAAGGCGTATAGTTTATTTTCGTGAGTCGATTCGGAGGGAATGAAACATGCGAATTTTTATAAAAATATTCATAGCGCTGGTGGTGTTGATCGTAGCCATTGCATTGATCGGACTCACGCTGCCGAAACAATTTAAAGTTCAACGCACCACCTTGGTAGCGGCATCAGTCCAGAAAATTTATCCGCTCATAGCAGAACCTAAAAACTGGCCAAGATGGGGCGTGTGGAATCAGCGTGATCCGCAAATGAAGATTGAATTTTCTGGGCCTGCGAGTGGTGCTGGTGCCAAGTGGTCGTGGCAGTCAAAGTCAGAGGGCAATGGCATTATGGAATTCAGCGCTGCCGACCCAAATAAACAAGTCAATTACAATCTCACGTTTCCGGATATGGGCATGGAGTCACAAGGCGTGGTGAGCCTGATACCCGAAGGTTCAGGGACCCGCGTGGTGTGGATTAACGAAGGCGAGTTTGGTAAAAACCCGTTCATTCGCTACATCGGGTTATTTATGGATAACCTGGTCGGCAAAGACTTTGAAGCTGGCTTGAGCAATCTCAAAACCTTGGCTGAAAAACCGTAGTGTGAACATTATTAAAATAACGGCTAGTAGCCATGCTTCCCCGTCTACGCCCAAACTAATGCGGGGCGCTTAGTACAAAGCTTGTAAGTACGAGCGGTTTGCTGTTTCTGTTTGGGTTGAAGTTGCCGCCGAAACATAAGCTATATTGGCGCGAAAGAATATAAAATAATTCGGGAGTTTCCCGCTTTAAATCAAGCACAGTTAGGTGCTGCCAATCGTATAATTAAAGTCTAAAATTTAGTTATCCAATCTGGTTTTTCCATTATCTGGTCGCCTTGTTAAAATGAAAACAAAATCCTATCTCACTCAAGAAGACTGCAAAAAAATCGCTGTCGCTGCGGAAGCAATAGCGCTTAAAAATAATTGGGCTGTGTGTATTGCCGTCGTCGATGATGGTGGCCATTTGTTGTGGTTCCAGCGGCTCGATAAATGTGCCCCGTCCAGCGTGGCGATTGCACAGGCTAAGGCAACCAGTGCGGCGATCCGCCGCCGCCCCACCAAAGCGGATGAAGAGATGGTAAACAACGGCCGGGTATCCGCGCTATCGATGCCGGGCGTGACGTTTTTGGAAGGTGGCGTACCGATTGTGGTGATGGGTGAAACCATCGGTGCGGTGGGTGTGTCCGGCGTGAAATCAAGCGATGATGCGCTGATTGCCCAGGCCGGCATTGATGCGTTATTGAACTAGCATGCATTGCCCTAGCTGCACCAGCGGGATGGAGGCGGTGGCACTGGCTTCGCATATCGGCACCGTTGTGACCATTGATATATGTTGGCCCTGTCATTTAATCTGGTTTGATCATCTGGAAAGCACTTCGCTATCGCCCGCCTCCGTGATCGAGTTGTTCAAACGGATTCATGAAGCGCGCGAAGCAGAGCGTAATCAGGTGAGCCTGAACATGCGCTGCCCCACCTGTGATGGCAGTCTGAAGTTAACCAACGATTTAGGTAAAAACGGACGATTTTCTTATTATCGTTGTGCTGCAGGCGATGGTCGCGCTACCAGCTTTACGCAATTTTTGCGCGAGAAAAATTTCATTCGCAGCTTAAATGCGTTTGAAATAAAAGCGCTCTCGGTGCAAGTAAAACAAATTCGTTGTTCGAGTTGTGGCGGTTCAATTGATTTGGAGCGCGACACAGCGTGCAGCCACTGCGGCGCAGCCATTGCGGTACTGGATCGCGATGCGGTTGATAAAGCGCTGGCGGCATTGGCCGCTAAAGAAGCATCCTGGCCAGTAGCGGCGCCGCTGACGCCACGAGCTGAGGACGCTGCGATTGAGGCATTGCTGCAGCGCGCCCGCGTGCCATCACCGCGCCGTCAAGCTGCGGGCACCTCCAACGATTGGTTAGCCGATGCTGCAAGCTGGGGTCAATCAGCCGACCTCATCTCAAGCGGGATCAGCGTGTTAGTGGAAAGCCTGTTTGATGCTTAAGCCTGCGGCTGCGTTCTTCTACATTGCATATATTGTTTAACTCGTTTAAATCATTTAGATCGACGCAAAAACCGATATTGATGGCAAAAATACATGAATCTAGTGATTGTGACGGGCACGACCAAAGGTTTGGGGTTGGCATTGCGCAGTTTGTTGGCTGAGGTTGAAGGTAATGTTGTTATCTCACTATCACGCGCGCCCGAGGATTTGACCGCCGCACTGAACCTCAATATCCACGCGGACTTTGGCAATATTGCCGCAGTCGAATCAGCGTTCAAAAAAATCGTTACTCACGTCGGGAGCCAGCATTTTGACCAGGCGGTGCTGATCAATAGCGCGGGGGTGGTGTCACCGGTAGGCGTATTTAACGAGATGGATAGTGCCGCGCTCGCCCACAACCTGGCGGTCAATCTGATGGCGCCCATGATGGCGATGCGTTACTTTACCGAGCTAACGCGGCCCAGCGCCCGGCAACGCCTGATTATCAATATTTCATCCGGGGCGGCCAAGCGGCCGATTGCCGGATGGTCAGCTTATTGCGTCGCCAAGGCCGGGCTGGAAATGGCCACCCAGGTTGCGGCCCTTGAAGCCACTGCAAACGATCCAACCTTGACCATCTGCACACTCGCACCGGGCGTGATTGATACGCCGATGCAAAGCCAGGTTCGAGCTGCCGCTATTGAGGCGTTCCCCGATGTAGAACGTTTCCGCGCCATGAAAGCCGATGGTGTGTTGCGCCCCGCGGCCGAGGTTGCGCATGATATTGTGCAGCTCATCCGAAGCGGCAAGCTCACCCACGGTGGCAGCTTCGATATTCGTAATTTCCAAGGTCCTAAACTTCACTTATCGTCATGACTGCACCACTGAAAAAAACCCATACCAAACTCCATTATTGCGAGCTGCATGCTTGTGAGGGCATTTGCTGCAGCGATGGCGCGTTTTTGTTGCCGGAAGAAGAAGCGCTGATTCACCAGGTGGTCGCGCAACACCCCGAGCATTTCACGCATTTGCCTGCAAACTATATTTTTGATGGTGAATGGGAGGGTAATACAGGCCGTAAAACCGCAGTCTATGCCTTCAACTATAAAAATAAACCCGCGCATTTTGCCAACACCCGGTGCGCTTTTTCGGAGCAGGATGGCAAGTGTTCATTGCAAACGCTGGCCGTTAAATTGGCTAAACACAAGTGGCATTACAAGCCGATGGGCTGCTGGTTATTCCCGTTGTCGTCTGACGATAAAGGTCTGGTTGCACCACCTCGTACGCGCCGCCAAGATCCCAACAACCTGGGCAAACACTATCCCGGTTTCGCAACTTTTACGCCATGCGGCAAGCATGACGCGAAAGGCAAGGTATGGTGGATTCAGCTCAAAGAAGAAGTTGCTGAATACCACCGGGCGTGAGCACAATCTTATTCAAACCTCAATCTCAACCTCAATCCAAACCTCAATCTCAACCACACTTAAACATCATTTTCGTGCGCGCAGCTACTGCCGAAAATCAATTTTTAAACGCGTGGTGATCAGAGCGATAATGTACTTGAATGTAGCCAAGCGGTATCGGCTTAACTTTTTCAGGCAACCTGTTTTGTTTTTCGTCCACTCTCTTGTCCAATACGTCGCCTCATCTGCAGGTTCGGTACTGCTCAAAAATCTCATGGTTGAACCTACTGACATAGATGAACTTGTGAAGCAACTCAATCGTGCGCAGCAGACGGCTGGTCGCGATTTGGCCAGCGTTATTCGAGCCTTTGATCAGCTCGAATCAGGTGTGATCCTGTATGCGCCCGATGACCGGATTGTGTTTTGCAATCGTCGCTTTCGCGAGATTTATGCGGGGGTGGCTGATTTGCTGGTGCCTGATGCCGACTATGCGACGGTGGTGCGAGCGTTTTATCAACGCGGGCTTGAGCAGCGTTTACAGATGGACGAAGAAGAATACGTCCGCACGCGATTACAAAAACACCTTGATCCTGATGAAGCTGATTATGAATTTTTATTGAATGGTAATACCTGGCTGCTGGCGTCTGATCGCACCACCGCCGATGGCGGCATGATTGGATTTCGCCTTGATATTACAGCACGAAAAAATGCGGAGCAGGCACTCGCGGCCAGCGAGCAGCGCTTCAAGAGCCTGCTGGCAATGTCGTCCGACTGGTATTGGGAGCAGGATGAGAAATTCCGGTTCACGATGATTTCCAGAAGTATGAGTACATCCGTCGGGGCTGATCCCGCCTCGCGTTACGGCATCGCCCGCTGGGATATAAATTATATTGGCATCAGTAAAGAGCAGATGGACGAACATCGTCGGCAGGTTGAGGCCCATCTGGCGTTCCGGGATTTTCAATACGCCACAACGCTGCCGGATGGCTCGATACGCTGGGTTAGTGTTTCAGGTGAGCCCGTATTTAGCGCGGCAGGACTGCTCACCGGCTATTGCGGTGTGGGCAGCAATATCACCGAAAAAAGACGGGCAGAAACCCAAATTCGTGAATTAGCCGAATATGATTTTTTGACCGGGCTGCCGAATCGCATGCTGTTGGGGGCACGTTTTGATTTTGTGTTGCGCCAGGCAAAGCGCCGCGGCTTTAAAAGCCACGACCATAACAGTCATGATGCCCGCAGCCACGACGATAACAACCACAGCGGTATGTCGCTGATGTTTATTGATCTTGACCGTTTTAAAAATATCAATGATTCATTGGGCCATCATGTGGGCGATCAAATTCTCGCTGAAACAGCACGGCGTCTGACCGCCGCAACGCGCACCACGGATACCGTTGCGCGCCATGGTGGCGATGAATTTATTGTGCTGCTGCCGGATGTGACCAACGCCAGCGATCTGGCCCATATCGCCGAAATATTGGTGGCGAGTGTGGGCAAACCGCATACCGTTGGTGAGATGGAATTAACGGTGACGCCATCCATTGGCGTTACGATCTGGCCGACCGACGGCGATGATCTGAATACCCTGATTAAAAACGCCGATCTGGCGATGTACCACTCAAAAGCAGAGGGCCGCAATCAATTCAGTTTCTTCCGCCCTGAAATGAACGAGCGCGTGAATGAAAGACTAACCCTTGAAAACGCGCTACGACGCGCCTTGGTGCGCAATGAATTTTCGC
>JAYWCO010000350.1:0-19896 GCA_043780475.1 Burkholderiales bacterium
TGCAAGGGGGTGAGGCTATCAACCCTGGCCAGCGCGTCGATGATCAAGCGCTGCTCAAACGCGGAATCGATATTATCCAGCGTGGCGAGCCAGGCTTGCGCCACCGCGGCGTCGGCCGAAAGCTTTGGCGCCAGTACGGTAAGCACTGAGCGTTGTTCGAAAGACGAATCCATCGCCGCGACTATATTGAGCAACACAACCTGCTGTGCAGCAGATAAAGTTTGGCTATTGATAAGGGCCGTGAGCGCGCCGCGCCGTTCGAAATCAGATTCGGTCTTGGCCGTGATACTCAGCAAGCGCAGCAGTGATTTTTCATCAAGTGGGCCGGCGGCTGCAAAACTCTTGATATAGCGGCCGCGCGCGGAGTCAGATTGGATACGCTCAGTTTCTGCCAACACCGCGTCTGCCCCACCCTGCGCATAAAAGCGCTTAATGCGTTGCTCGCTGTCCATACCGGTTTCGCGAATCAGGTTGGGCAACATCTCAGCCAGCCAACGCCGGCTATTGGCATCCAGAACCTGTGGCTTGCCGTCAATGGTGAAAGTGCGCGTGATTGTGCCGCCTTGTGTGTCACCACCTTTCGTATCGCCATTTTTAGCCTCAAACACCATCCTCATCACCCGCCCGCCGCGCTTCTCCTGAAACACCGCTTTGCCGGTGAGACTTTGCACATCATCCTCAGCCGGTGTGAAGACAATGGTGCCGCTGACCTTGATATGAATTTGCTGTGACGGTGTATTCCGACTGACCCAAAATATATTCGTGTTCGGGAAAAGACGCGTGATGAAATCGCCGATGTCAGCCTGCGCCGCAGAGGCACCGAGCATAGCCACGCCCAGCATGGTGGTGCTGGCTTTGCGGGCGACGGAATTGAACAAATGAAGCGACGATGAAGGCAGATTCATGGCGGAGCCTTTCTGGTATGAGCGATGGGTGTGCATAATCGGCATGTATCGTGGATGCCTGAATAAATCATGAAAAACGCCAGGCAAAAATTATTCTGCCGCGTTGTCGTTTGGGATAACAGCAGCGGGCGATGAAATGCAGAAGGCACGGTTTGAATTGAAGCCCAAGTTAACCCAAAGCCATCAATAAAAAAACAAACTCCTTTATCCGCGGGCGTTTACAGCCAAAAAAGGCTCAAACAGCCCGTCAATAAAGGAGTTTCATTTTCAAATTCGAGATTTCTTTTTCTCTCATCGCTGCATGTGGCTTGGCGTGATGACGGCTATGAGCCCAATTAGTGCGAGGCGAGCACGCTAAGCGTTTGTTGAGCGCGCGCTTTGAGGACTAGCGGGGTGACTGACGCCATGCTCATCGTAAGATGTTTGACGCGCAACATGTAGAGATAAACATCGAAAAAAAAGTCGGCTGATGTCAGCCGACTTTAAATATTTGGTGGCCCGGGGCGGAATCGAACCACCGACACAAGGATTTTCAATCCTCTGCTCTACCGACTGAGCTACCGGGCCATTTCGTCAGACTATCTTTTCAGCTAATCTGGCGAAGCCTGCGATTATAGCCAAAATGGCGGCATTTTCCAACCTGTTTACAGCCCGCTTATGCAGAAAGTCGGCTTTGCTTGGGTAATTTCATCGATTTAAGCGGCATTTTTAATCACAAATTGATTGAATAAAAAAGGGCCGCAATCGCGGCCCTGTTTGATCTTGCTGACGGGATGATTATTTATTTCTTCTTCGCTGCTTTCTTGGCGATGATCAGGTCTTTAATGCCGTCGTAGGTTTTTTCCGGAACAATCGCCTTTTTGCCTTTATTGCTGGCGGTCATCAAATCATCTTTACCGCTGTAGGGGCGATTTTTCACGATGGCGGTGGCATAAGCTTCGCCGATACCGGGCAATGTCATGAGCGCTTTTTTGTCGGCGCTGTTGATGTCAATCAATTCGGCTTTGGCTTCTACTTTGGGTTTGGCATCAGTCTTGGCAGGCTCAGCTTTGGCGGCTACAGGTGCTGCTACGGCGGCGGGCGCTGCAGCTGCGGGCGCGGGTTTGGTTTCTGCTTTTTGCGCGAGGGTGGAGCCGGCAAAGCCGATCAGGGCGGATGCCAATAATGCGGTGAGTGTTGAAATTTTTTTCATGAATTTTCCAGTTTAAGTGAGTGGTGAATCTGATCAGCAACATGCACGGCGGGAGAAAACTAAAGCGGCCCAATTTCTGGTCAAAAATCATGTTTGGGCCTCGCTTGTCAGTGGAGCTAATAGCAAGCCGCAATAATTAAATCACAAGCCCTGCGGGCATGCAAAAAATGTCACAACAACATCTCTGCCTGAAAATCGGCAGCATTCCATTTTGTCTCAGCCTACAATCCGCACATGCACACCCTACCCCCGATTGAAGAAGTGATTAAAGCGTTTATGGCTGGTGACTCCTCGTATGAGGGCATTTTCTATGTCGCGGTTAAAACGACCCGAATTTTTTGCAGGCCGACCTGCAAGGCGCGTAAGCCGCTGCTAAAAAATGTCGAATTTTTTGCGGCTAAAAGTGAAGCCCTGCATGCCGGTTATCGCCCCTGTTTACGCTGCAAGCCGATGAACACCGTGGCCGAAGTGCCGGCCCTGGTGGAGCAGTTACGGCTGCTGGTGGAGAGTGATCCTGCGGGCCACGCGGGCAGCCCGATACGTGAGCGCAATCTGCTCGATATGGGGATTGATCCATCAACCGCGCGGCGACAATTTCAACGTTATTTCGGTATGTCATTTCATGCCTACCAGCGTGCCCGGCGCATGGGCTCGGCACTGGCCACGGTCAGGAAAGGAAGCAAAGTGTTGGACACCCAACTGGAACATGGTTTTGAATCGGCGAGTGGTTTTCGCGAAGCATTTGCCAAAGTGTTCGGCACCCCACCGAGCAAGGCGAGCGGGGTGCATTGCCTGTTCGCGAAGTGGTTGGATTCCCCACTCGGCCCGATGCTGGCGATTGCGGATGACCGCGGCTTACATATTGTGGATTGGATTGATCGGCGCGGCCTTGAGCGTGCCGTTGAACTACTGCGAAAGCGTGAACGCGCAGCGATTGTGCCTGGTCCGCATCCAGTTCTGGAGCAGATTGAACGTGAAATGAAAGCCTATTTTGCAGGCACTTTAACCACGTTTGAAACCCCGCTTGCCGATTGGGGAACGCCATTTCAAAACAGTGTGTGGCAACAGCTACTCGCCATTCCACGCGGCGAAACCCGTGCCTATGCCGATCTTGCCCGCGCGCTGCACGCGCCTAAAGCGGCGCGCGCCGTGGCAGGAGCCAATGGCGATAATTTTCGTGGCGTGATTATTCCGTGTCATCGCGTGATCGGCAGTGATGGCTCGCTCACTGGCTATGGCGGTGGCCTCGCCCGCAAGCAGTGGCTGCTGGATCATGAAAAAACCTTCGCTCCCGCTTAGTCCTCGATGTCGTCGCTGAATATAACTAAAAGGAAAGTGAACATATGAATTTTCAAATTACAGGATTACCGTCGGCCCCGTTTCAGCCCTATTTCAGCATGGATGCAGATGAACTCGCACGGCATGGGGCGATGCGCTTGATCGCGGATGACGACACATCGCCCTGCCGTGTCAGCCTTGCGCATGCCGCACTCGGCGAGGAGTTGTTGCTGGTGTCGTATGAACATCAAAGTGCGCAATCACCCTATCGAGCCGCGGGCCCGGTCTATGTGCGCAAGAGCGCTATCGAAGCTAAGTTGGCGGCGAATGAGGTGCCCGAGCAAATTCGCAGTCGCCTGCTGTCTGTCAGAGGGTATGACCGCGGTGATTTAATCGTGGAAGCGGAAGTGGCTGAAGGTGCCGTGATTGAAGCGACAATCGAGCAGTTTTTTCGCAGTGATTCGGTCGCCTATATTCACCTTCACTTTGCACGCCGTGGCTGTTATGCGGCACGCGTGGATCGTGCTTGATTGAGGGTTTAATGTGCGGATTGAATAAGTGCGTCACTAGCCAAGCGCCGCGTTCTTTAGAGACGCCGAGCCCTTTAGGTTCATAGTCGGAGCCCAAATTTAGGGGCTATCTCACCAGCTTCAACTTGGGCTCCGGACAGGCGCGAAACGCCAAATCAAACAACGCTGTTTCGCTTTTCAAGGGAGGGTGATTTTAATGAATCGGACAGCAGGCTTTAGACGTTCCAAGCCAACTCCGTTCCCAGCTTGCCGTTTCAGGCGAAAATGGCTGGAACGACGCACGGATTCGCGAGTTTATAGCTGCGATTGCTCACTAGATCTATAGGCCAGATTCAAAACCTAAATTGTTTCAATCGCGTCGCCTAAAATAAAAGCCCGGTTTCCCGGGCTTTTATTTTACGACAGCTTTGCTGCAGGCGACAAAGGCATCACCTGCGGTTGCAGCTTTACATATCCATACCACCCATGCCGCCCATACCACCCATGCCGCCACCCATGCCGCCGCCGGATTCTTCCTTAGGCAGCTCGGCAACCATAGCGTCGGTTGTGAGCATGAGGGATGCAACAGATGCGGCGTTTTGCAATGCGAAGCGGGTTACTTTAGTTGGGTCAAGCACGCCCATCTCAACCAGATCGCCGTATTCGCCCGTGGCTGCGTTGTAGCCAAAGTTGCCCTTGCCTTCAACCACTTTATTCACCACGACGCTTGGCTCGTCACCAGCGTTGTAGGCGATCATGCGCAATGGCTCTTCAACCGCGCGAAGGATGATCTTGATACCGGCATCCTGCTCAGGATTGTCGCCCTTGATCTTGCCCGCGTTGGTACGTGCGCGCAGCAGTGCAACACCACCACCGGCCACGATACCTTCTTCAACTGCAGCGCGAGTCGCGT
Organism: Burkholderiales bacterium; assembly: GCA_043780475.1. GTDB lineage: Bacteria > Pseudomonadota > Gammaproteobacteria > Burkholderiales > Usitatibacteraceae > UKL13-2. Next base: position 4,798 of record JAYWCO010000350.1, read on the forward strand.
GTAATGCATCTTCAACGCGCGCTTTCTTTTCTTTCATTTCGACTTCAGTGGCAGCGCCAACACGAATCACCGCAACACCGCCGGCCAACTTCGCCACGCGCTCTTGCAATTTTTCTTTGTCGTAGTCGGAGGTTGCGTCATCGATCTGTTTACGAACGGTGGCAACACGTGCTTTGATGCTTTCTTCTTCGCCAGCGCCGTCGATGATCGTGGTGTTTTCTTTACCCACTTCAATCTTCTTCGCACGACCCAAATCCTTCAGGGTCACGTTCTCAAGCTTCAGGCCGAGTTCTTCTGCGATCACGGTGCCGCCTGTGAGAATCGCGATGTCTTCAAGCATGGCTTTACGACGATCACCGAAACCAGGCGCTTTAACGGCGGTGGTTTTCAGGATGCCGCGAATGTTGTTTACCACCAGCGTAGCCAAGGCTTCGCCATCAACATCTTCCGCGATGATCAACAGGGGACGACCTGCTTTGGCAACTTGTTCCAATATAGGCAGCAAGTCACGAATGTTCGAAACTTTTTTGTCGTGCAGCAAAATGAACGGCTCTTCGAGCAGCGCAACCTGTTTGTCTGGATTGTTGATGAAGTAAGGTGACAAATAGCCACGATCAAACTGCATGCCCTCAACGATATCCAACTCGTTTTCGAGTGACTTGCCGTCTTCAACGGTGATCACGCCTTCTTTGCCAACTTTTTCCATCGCCTTGGCGATGATGTCGCCGATATCAGCGTCGGAGTTAGCCGAGATCGCGCCAACCTGGGCGATTTCTTTGTTGGTCTTGGTGTCTCTGGAGATTTTTTTCAGCTCAGCGATGATCGCGGTGACCGCCTTATCAATACCGCGCTTCAAATCCATCGGGTTCATGCCGGCTGCAACATACTTCATGCCTTCAACCACGATGGCCTGTGCGAGCACGGTTGCGGTGGTGGTGCCATCGCCGGCTACATCAGAAGTCTTGGATGCGACATCCTTAACCAGCTGCGCGCCCATGTTTTCGAACTTGTCTTTCAATTCGATTTCTTTGGCTACGGATACACCGTCTTTGGTAATGGTTGGCGCGCCGAAAGAGCGTTCCAGCACCACATTGCGGCCTTTAGGGCCGAGGGTAACTTTAACTGCGTTGGCCAGGATGTTTACACCATTGACCATCCGCGAACGGGCTGATTCACCGAATTTGACTTCTTTTGCTGACATAGTAAATACCTCTTAAATGAATTCGTTGTGGACATTGAACCGTAAAAAAGCAGACGCTTTATTTACCAACAACTGCCATGATGTCTTCCTCGCGCATGACGAGTAATTCTTCGCCGTCGACCTTAACGGTCTGACCGGAATATTTGCCGAACAATACTTTGTCGCCAACCTTGACGTCGAGCGGACGCACTTTGCCGTCATCGCCCACTTTGCCATTACCAACCGCAAGGATTTCGCCTTGATCAGGTTTCTCGGCCACCGTATCAGGAATCACGATACCGGATGCAGTTTTCCGCTCTTCTTCCAAACGCTTAACGATCACACGATCGTGCAAAGGACGCAATTTCATAGCTCACTCCTAAAGTTGTTACGGTTACAAAAGTCGCTGTGCTGCACGGCATGATAAAAACCCGAAGCACAGCAAGAAATAAGGCGAAAACCCAAGGCTGGAACAATAACACCATCAGTTTTGCGATAAGTTTTATTAGCACTCAACATCGTAGAGTGCTAATTATGGGGCTTGAAGATGACATTTTCAAGTGCAGAGTGGAAAGTATTCAGGTAAAAGGCATCTTAATGTGCATATTTACAGCTACTTTTTACGTGTGGCTTAGCTATAAAATTCATCTATGCAGAGGATGTTTTATCCTTTGATGAATGATTTCCGCCCGTTTACTAGATGACCCTTCGCCAACCCTTCGCAATCCCTCTCCCCGGAAAACCCCGGTTTTATCGGGCGCCGGTCCGGCCGCCTAAGATCGAGATGGCACAACCCCATTTGAGTTTGATGATGAAATGCAAGCTCAGTTGGAAGAGGCCACATTTTTATTTGTTGTTGCCCGTTTTCTTCGTGATGGCATTTCTGGGATTCCCCATTCCTGTTCCGCCACCACCTGGAACAAAAGCCTGCCAGGAAGAATCCGCCCCATTGCGGCCAGAAGCAAAGCGATAATGGTAGTGTGTCGCACCTATGACGTTCAATTCTCGGCTGTCCGTATAGCCGAACCTCAAACCAAGAAATCACCGAATGCTAAAAGAAACCAAGGATCACCCCATGCGCGCTATTGTGGCGGCGGTACATCTGCCCACCGTGAGCGATATCGAGTTTGAATCGTCGCTTGATGAGCTGCGCGAGCTGGCGAAAACACTGGGCTATCTGGTCGTTGGTACGTTCATCCAGAAGCGCGCTAATTTTGATACGGCGGCTTATCTGGGTGTTGGCAAGCGGCAGGAAATTCGTCGTTTTGTGGAGAATGAATCTGCTGACGATGACGGCTCCTCGGCGACTGCTGATGTGCAAAAAGAAGCAAAAGGTGGCACAGCAAAAGGCAGCCTGGCGAAAGCCAAGGCCGCCGCCGAGTCTGCTGCCGATCCGGACACCCGACGTGCGGATGTCATTCTCATCGATCATGAAATATCGCCTTCGCAGGCCCGCCATCTGGAGATCGAGGTTGGCTGCGAGGTGATGGATCGCACCATGGTCATTCTTGAAATTTTCCACCGTCACGCCAGCTCGCGGGCGGCACGCGCGCAGGTGGAAATTGCGCGGCTCGGCTATATGTCGCCACGGTTGCGCGAGGCTGCCAAGCTGGCAGGGTCGGGCGGGCGGCAGCGCAGTGGCACTGGCGGCCGTGGTGCGGGTGAAACGCATGCTGCACTGGATCGTCAAAAAATCCGCAACCGCATCGCCGAGCTGCAATTGGAGATCACCGCGATGGATGCTGAGCGCCAGACCCAGCGCGCACGGCGTCAGGCCGGACAGACGGGGCTCGGCGGCCAGCAGCTCGCTCGCGTGGCGCTGGTGGGCTATACCAACGCGGGTAAGTCTACCTTGATGCGCGCACTCACCGGCAGCGAGGTGCTGGTGGCCAATAAACTTTTCGCCACGCTAGACACGACCGTGCGCGCACTCCATCCCGAAGCCGTGCCGCGCGTATTAGTCAGCGATACGGTTGGCTTTATCAAAAATCTGCCGCACGATCTGGTGGCCTCGTTCAAATCAACATTGGAAGAGGCGGCTGAGTCGTCGCTGTTACTCCACGTCATCGACGCGAGCGATCCGGGGTTTGAACGGCAGCTTGCGGTGACTGATAAAGTGCTGGCCGAAATCGGTGCTGAAGCGGTGCCGCGCATCCGGGTGTTTAATAAAATCGATGTTGTTGGCGATGCCACAACGCAGGCCGAACGCGAAGCTCAATTGCACGCGCAGTATCCGGATTGCGTCGTGATGAGTGCGCGCCGTGAAAGTGATGTGGCCAAAATGCACGCCGCCATCGTTGCGTTTTTCCAGCGCGGCCTGGTTGAGGCGGAGCTATTTCTGCCGTGGTCAGCGCAGCAACTGCGCGGCAAAATATTTGCCAGCTGCGAAGTGCTGGCCGAGCGCGCCGATGATGAAGGTGCATTTTTACAAGTTCGTGGTGAGTCCGAAGCGATCAAGAATTTGCAAGAACAGCTCGTTATGAAGTTGGTATGAAGCCAGCATAAATAACCATTCAAAAATAAATCCATGCCTCCCAAGTCAGTTGTGAAATTGCCGCCGAATGTGCTACCCAAGGTGACACCCAAGGCGCCCCCGAAGTCATCGTCCAAGCCTCCGGAAAAACTCGGCCTGCATCCCCGCAACCGTCATCGCGGCCGCTATGATTTTCCAAAACTGACGGTAGCGCTGCCGGCGTTAAGCGCATTTTTAGTGACTAATCCGTTTGATCCCAACGAGCAGACGATTGATTTCGCCAATCCCGAAGCGGTCAAAACCCTGAACGCGGCGCTGCTTAAAATGTTTTACAAGATTCAATATTGGGACATCCCGCCGCGTTATCTTTGTCCGCCGATTCCGGGCCGTGCGGATTATTTGCATCAGATTGCAGATCTGTTGGCAAGTAGTAACAAAGGTGTGGTGCCGCGTGGCCCAGCTATTCACGTGCTGGATGTGGGCGTCGGCGCCAATTGTATTTATCCGATCATTGGCCAGCATGAATACGGTTGGCATTTTCTCGGCACCGATATTGATCCCGTTGCGATTAACGCCGCACAGAAAATCGTAAATGCCAATGACGGTTTAGCGAGCGCGATTGAGCTGAGGCTGCAGACCTCAACCGAGCAAATTTTTGATTATGTATTGAAATCAGAAGCGGATGAGCTCTTCGATGCGGTTATTTGCAACCCGCCGTTTCACGCTTCGCTGCACGCGGCACAGGCAGGCTCATACCGAAAGTGGAAAAACCTGGGCAGGGATAACGAAGCTGAAGCAGGCGCGCCGAATTTTAATGCGCCGCCCGCGCTCAATTTCGGCGGACAAGGTACCGAGCTTTGGTGCGAGGGCGGCGAAGTCGGTTTTGTAAGCCGCATGATTGAAGAAAGCGTGGAGCGGCCGCAGCAATGTTTTTGGTTCAGCGCGCTTATCTCCAAAGAAGCCAATCTGACGCTGATTTACGCCGCACTCAAGCAAGCAAAAGCACAAAAAGTGAAGACTATCGAGATGGCGCAGGGCCAAAAGAAAAGCCGCATCGTCGCCTGGAGTTTTCTGAAAGAGGCCGAAGTCAACGCATGGCGAAGCGCTCGCTGGCAATAGCCAGCCCCCTATTTTAGTCACCACTAATGTGCCACGCTGTCGCTCGATAGCAACGCATTTCAGGGATTACGCCTGATAATTTCAAGCGCAATCAATCGCTTACAAACTGGCATCGCAATTGCTATGAGGTGACATGACCTAAAAAAGGGACAGTCATGCTAAATCATCAATACTCGCATCCATTGCAACAGCAAGGTCAACAGCAACCTACAAACACACGCACGCTCGGGATTGGCGTCCGTGCGACGCTGATGATGATTTACATATTGATCGGCGTGCTGTTTTCAATGGGCGTTGCTGCGCAATCGAGCGATCCGCCCATCGATAGTACGCAGCCGCTGTATCGCCTTTATTCGCCCGTGTTGGGAGGCCATGTTTACACCCCCAATGCAGCAGGCTATTCGCAGTTGTCTGGAATCGGCTGGAAGCCGGAAGGCCCCGCATTTCGGGTGATGAAAGCAGCGGGGGTGGTGCTAGGGATTACCGCCGTGCCGCTCACGCGGCTCTACAATGCCGCGTTGGGTCGCCATGTGATGACCACCGATCCCACCCAGGTTGCTGCTTTCGGCGCACAGGGCTGGAGCAACGAAGGCCCGCGCGGCTACATCATGCCCAGCAAGCTTGATGGAACGGTGCCGGTCTTTCGTTTGTACTCGCCATTTTTTAATTCATATCTTTATCTGTCCAGTGAAACAGATCGTGATGCCGTGGTTGCTGCGGGCTGGAAGTTTGAGCGCACCGAAGGTTATGCGTGGCCTGTTTCTGCAAAAGCTATCGCAAAACCGGATGCTCTGCGGTTCCTGACGCAGGCTACTTTTGGTCCTCACGATCTTGAAATAAAACGTCTCAATACCGCCGGTATGAGTGGCTGGATTGATGATCAGCTGTTGCGCACGGCCGCGCCACATATGGCGTACCTGGATGCCGCCAAGGCGCGGCGCATGGCCAGCGCCAGCGACGGCAAGGGTGATTATGTTGAAGAAGATTCCTATGAGGCCATCTGGCAGCAATGGCTATGGGGTAATGACCCGCTGCGCGCGCGCATGAGTTTTGCGATCACCGAAATCATGGTGATCTCCAACACCGCGCCGGATATTTATCCTGAGGCAATGTCCACCTATATGGATGTGGTGAATAAAAATGCGCTCGGCAATTATCGTGATTTATTGCAGGCGGTAACACTCACCCCGGCGATGGGTTATTACCTCAATATGGCCGGTAGCGAGAAAGAAGATCTCGTCAATAATAAATTTCCCAATCAGAATTTCGCGCGTGAGGTGCTGCAGCTATTTTCAGTGGGGCTGTATTTATTGAACCCTGACGGCACGCGCAAGCTGGATGCGGCAGGCAAGACCATACCGACTTACGGAGAAGATACCGTGGTTGGTTTTTCGCAGGCATTCAGCGGCTGGAATTTTGGCGGCAACAATACGGCGGACGACGATAAGTTCGATTGGCCTGACGAGCATTGGGGCGTGCCGCTGGCGGCATGGCCGAGTCGCCATGCCACTGGGACCAAAAAGCTGCTGGCGGGGGCGGTGCTACCGGACGGACAAAGCCCGGAAAAAGATCTGAAAGACGCGCTGGATAATATTTTTAACCATCCAAACACGCCGCCGTTTATTTCGAAGCAGCTGATTCAACGTTTCATCACCTCCAATCCATCACCCGCTTTTGTGGCGCGTATTGCGGCGGTGTTTGAGAACAACGGTAGCGGTATTCGCGGTGACTTGGGTGCGGTCATCAAGGCGATTCTGTTGGATGCCGAAGCGCGCGATGCTACGCTCAGCGCCACCAATACCAAGGCGGGCAAACAGCGTGAGCCGGTGATCAGATTTGCGAATATTTTGCGTGCCTTCAACGGCACCTCAAAAAACGGCCGCAACAATATTCAATATCTGGATAGCGCCGAAGATGCGCTCGGACAAAGTCCGCTGCTGGCGCCGTCGGTGTTCAATTTTTTCTCGCCTTTTTATACCCGCTCGGGCAAGCTCGCGCAGGCTGGGATGGTGGCGCCGGAATTTCAGATCACGAATGAAATTCAAACTATCGGCACCGCTAATTTTTTCTATAACCTGGTTAAAAATGAAAGCTATGGCAGCGGTGACAGCCGAGTAATGCTCGACTTGAAGCCCGCCAAAGCGTTCGCTAACGACCCTGCCACTTTGGTCGATTACCTGGCCGGACTGCTGACCTTTGGCACACTCTCCAATGCGACCCGCGACAACCTCATTACCAGCGTTACCTCGGTGCCGTTTGCGAACAAGGATGACGACCGCACGTTGCGGGTGCGAACCGCGCTAACGCTGTTGGTGCTGTCGCCTGATTTCGTCATTCAAAAATAATCAGGAGCTGACGATGAATATGAATATGAATATCAAACACGGTCGCAGAGTATTTATCCAGCAGGCTTCAGCCACAGCGGCCGCGCCGATGCTGGCCTCATTGGGCATGAATCAGGCGCTCGCGCAGTCAGCCCAGGATTATCGTGCGCTGGTTTGCATTTTTATGTTTGGCGGTAATGACGGCAACAATCTGCTGATTCCGCGCGACCCGGCCGACTGGGCCCAGTACGCAGGCCCGCGCGGACGCCTTGCGATTGCGCGCGATCAAACCCTGTCGGTCAAGCCGACTAATGTGCAAGGCCGTGAGTTTGGTTTTCATCCGGCGATGACCGGTATTCAAAGCCTGTTCAACTCGGGTAAGGCTGCCGTGGTGGCGAACCTTGGTACGTTGGCGCAGCCGCTGACCAAAGCGCAATACCAAAGCAGTCAGGCGCTGAAGCCCACCAATTTGTTTTCGCATAGCGATCAACAGTTTTTATGGAACACCGCAATGGCCGATAACTCGGTGCGGGCGGGTTGGGGCGGACGTCTGGGGGATCGCGTTGCGGCGATGAATGCGTCAGGAAACCTCACCACTTGTTTATCGGTGGCGGGCAATTCTGCGTTCTTGAGTGGTGACACCATTCGGCCATTCCCGATCTCGCCATCGGGTCGTTTCGGGCTGGATTTTTATGAGTCAGGTACCGACTCCGTGCCCTTGTCACAAGGCATCTCGCGCATGCTGGCGCAACCACAAACCAATGTGATGGACAGTGTGTGGCTCGATATTCTGGGCGGATCGATTGTGAACCAGAAGCAGCTTGCTACCGCACTCAACGGCGCGCCGCCGTTTCAAACCGCGTTCCCGGATTCCGGGTTAGCGGACGCGTTAAAAATGGTCGCGCGATTGATTGCCGTGCGCTCAACCTTTGGCGCCAAACGACAGGTATTTTTTGCCGGTATCGGGGGCTTTGATACCCACGGTGAAGACCAGCCGCAGCGACAGCAGGAATTATTGGGCGAAGTGTCGGGGGCGATGGCCGCGTTTTATAACGCCACCGTTGAGCTGGGCGTCGGTAACGATGTGACGGCTTTCACTGCCAGCGATTTTGGTCGAAATTTCCCCACCAACGGACGCGGCTCTGATCACGGCTGGGGCAGTCATCACCTCGTGGTCGGTGGGTCGGTAAAAGGCAATGCCCTGTACGGCACCTTCCCGACTTTGGTGGTCAATGGCCCCGATGATGCCGGCGAAGGCCGCTGGATTCCGACCACCTCAGTTGATCAATACGCGGCGACGATGGCATCGTGGTTCGGCGTCAATAGCGGCGATGTCAATTTGGTATTCCCGAATTTGAAACGCTTTGCCACTGCAAATCTCGGTTTCATGACGTAACACTCTTTGCGCGATTTAATGCGTCCGCGCTGTTTGATAAAACAGATCAATCGGATGCATGGGTTGGAGTGGCGCTTGAGCGGTGTGTTAAATTCACTGCGATGGCTAACCTTACCAATATTACTAATACCACCAACGCCAATATGGTCGCTCGCTCGCTGGCGAGCGTGTGGCATCCGTGTACGCAGATGAAACACCACGAGCAATTCCCGTTGGTGCCTATCCAGCGTGGCGAAGGCGCATGGTTAATCGACTATGAAGGTAAGCGCTATCTTGATGCCGTGAGTTCGTGGTGGGTGAATCTATTCGGTCACGCCAATCCGCGCATCAACGCAGCGTTAAAAGCCCAGCTCGATCAACTGGAACACGCGATGCTCGCCGGGTTTACGCATGAGCCAGCGATTGAATTATCGGAACGCCTGTCGACACTCACCGGCTTGGGCCACGCGTTTTATGGCAGCGATGGCGCCAGCGCGGTGGAGATCGCGCTGAAGATGAGTTTTCATTATTGGCGCAATCTCGGTAAGCCCGGCAAACAGAAATTTGTGAGCCTGGAAGGCAGCTATCACGGTGAAACCTTAGGTGCGTTAGCGGTCACGGATGTGGCGATTTTTCGTGATGCGTATGGGCCGTTGCTGAATAATAATTTGCGGGTGTCGTTTCCAGGCATGCCCCAAACGGCAATAGGGACGGGTATCTTGGGGCATCATGCTCCAAGATACCCGTCCCTATTGCCGTTTGGAGGAGCGCCCCTCCAAGGAGGCGAGGCATGCTGCCCTGAATGCACCGTGGATGCTAGCGCCGCACTGGAGCGCTTGTTTGCCGATTGTGCCGACGAGATAGCTGCGTTTATTGTTGAGCCGTTGGTGCAAGGTGCAGCCGGGATGCGCATGTATCATCCGGCGTATTTGCAAAAAGCGCGTGAGCTTTGTACGCAATACGGCGTGCATTTTATTGCCGATGAAATCATGACCGGCTTTGGTCGCACCGGCACCATGTTTGGTTGCGAGCAGGCTGGGATCAAGCCCGATTTTATGTGCCTATCGAAAGGCATGACCGGGGGCTATTTACCGTTGTCATGCGCGCTGACCACAGATGAAATTTATGCCGCGTTTTATCATGACGACACCGCGCGCGCCTTCCTGCATTCGCATTCCTACACCGGTAGCGCATTAGCTTGCCGTGCGGCTTTGGCGACACTTGATATATTCGCTAGCGATGAGGTGATTCATAAAAATCAGACTAAAGCGCAGCGCTGGATTGAACTGTCGCAGCCGTTAATCGCGCATCCACGCGTTAAAAATTTTCGGCACGTCGGCATGATTTTCGCGTTCGAGGTTGAAGGCCGGCATCCTCAATCCGCACCATCCGCCACATTCGCCAGGGAATTTTTTGCACTCGGTTTGCAGCGCGGGGTGTTGCTGAGGCCCATCGGCAACACCGTCTATTTTATGCCGCCCTATATCGTGGAGGACGATGAGTTCAAGTGGCTCGTTGCGCAAACCATCAGCATGATTGAACAGTCAGTATTGAAAAGTCAAAGTTGAAAAGCCTGAAATGATGCCAAGCCGGATGATGCGTTTTATATTGGGGTCAGTATGTTTTAGTGTGTGTGCGCTGCAAGCGCAGACTGCACCACCGATCATATTGCCGACGGCGGTGAGCGAGGTCTTCAGCAAGGCGGGCGTACCGTTGGACAGTGTGGCCATCATCGTCAAAGAAGTCGGCGCGAATGAGCCGCTGCTGGCGTTGAATGCTGATAAAGCGATGAACCCCGCGTCGGTCATGAAGCTCTTTACCACCTATGCGGCACTGGAATTGCTCGGCCCGGCATACAGCTGGAGAACCGATGTTTACGCGGCGGGTGAGATTCGCGGCGGCACGCTGAACGGCGATCTTGCGCTGAAAGGTAGCGGTGATCCCAAGCTCACAGTTGAACGCTTTTGGCTGCTGCTAAAACAATTACGCGAGCGTGGCCTTAAAACTGTCAGCGGTGATCTGATTCTGGATAAAACGTTTTTCGATGCCGCCGCATTTGATCCGGCAAAATTTGATGGCGAGCCGCTCAAAGCCTATAACGTCGGGCCGGATGCATTGATGCTGAATTTCAAAACGGTGCGCTTTAATTTTGCCCCATCCATTGACGCTAAATCAGTCTCGATCACGCCGGATGTAAGGCCGGTGCAAATGAATATTGTGAGCGCCATGAAATTAGTCGATGCGCCCTGCGGCGATTGGCGCGAACATATTTTGCTGGATGTGCAAACGATTACGCCGCTTCAACTCAAGGTCTCTTTTACCGGTAATTACCCCCGGAGCTGCGGTGAGCGGGCGTGGAGTATCTCGCTGCTCGATCACGCCCGATTTGTCGGCGGCGTATTCGCCAGTTTATGGAAAGATGTCGGCGGCAGTTGGCAGGGTGCAGTAAAAATTCAGCCGATTCCGTCCGGCGCGAAGCTGCTGACCTCAACCGAATCACCCGCGTTGTCAGAAGTGATTCGCGACATCAATAAATTTTCTAATAACGTCATGGCGCGGCAACTATTTCTTACTCTCTCGGCAGAAAAGATGCTCCCGCCCGCGAATGCTGCGCGCTCGGCAAGCATCATCAAAGAATGGCTGAATAAAAAAGGCATCGCCGCACCGGAGCTGGTGCTTGAAAATGGCTCCGGGCTATCCCGTATTGAGCGCACCAGCGCGGCCACTTTGACGGCGATGCTGGATGCCGCATTTAAATCCAGCGTGATGCCGGAATTTATTTCATCGATGCCGCTGCTCGGCGTTGATGGTACCTTGCGTAACCGCATGCGCGGTGGTGTTGGCAGCGGTCGGGGCGATTCAGTAGCGGGCCAGGCACACATCAAGGGGGGCACGCTCAACGATGCACGCGCCATGGCGGGCTACGTGCTCGATGCTAATAACCATCGCTGGATCGTGGTGATGATCGTGAATCATCCTAATGCGCTCATGACTCAAGCCGCGCAAGACGCGCTGCTATCGTGGGTCTATGCGCGGAATTAAGTTAAATATCAGTGCGTGCCATCTATAAAAATAAATGAGGCCGATGATTTTCGTTGGCCGGTACGGCACTGATGTTGTCGGATTCGCTAACTAAAAAAGATGAGGCACGGGCCGACTTCGGGATGATCACATCGCCGCATAACACCATCAATTTTCCTTGATGCGAAAACCCGTAAGAAAACGTTAATGTTGAAATCGCCGCTGCTTTGCTGGCCGTATTGACCGCGCTTAATGGCGTATTGATTTGTACTATCGATGGTGCAGCCAGGGTACGTTTCAAAATCTTTTTGAGTTGCGTTGCGGCGGAATAGGGCGCCGCGATGGCCGCCAAATCTTCATCTTCAATCATATCGAGCACAATCCGGCTGATGGGTGCGTCGGTGTCATCGCCACTCATCAAATAAGCGCGAATGGCTTGCGGCATCGCGAGAAAAGCCGCTGTCGCATCCGCAAAATCGCGGCCTTGCTCAATCGCTTTGGCGGCGTCGATCAAGAGGTCGCGATGCAGATCTAGCGCGCGTTGGTGTACTTCTGCGGTGTGTTGTAGCACTGCGTGATGGCTGGTATGGGCGCTATCGGCCATCGAATCGTGCAAGCTGGAAAATATCTTCTGGCACAGCGATTCAGGCATGGCGGTTTGGCCGGGATGGGCAAAATAAAACCCCTGCAGGTAATCAGCACCTGCCGACAACGCCACGATGGCTTCGGCACGCTCTTCGATACCTTCGATAACCACTTTTGCGCCGCAGTCGTGGATCAGCGTCACCATATTATTCAGAACCAGACGAGCATGGTGTTCACGTACGGCCGAGTAGATGACTGAGCGATCAATTTTGACAAAATCAGGTCGCAGCCGCCATAACCGATCAAAGTTGGAATAGCCGATACCAAAATCATCAATCGCAATTTTGCAGCCTAACTTGCGATACAGATCAACCGCGTCGACCAGATGGGCTTCGTCGGATACACCTGTTTCAAGAATTTCCATCACGATATTGCTGGGCCTAACACCATAGAATTCAATCATTCTGGCGAACACCTCCGGGTGATGCGGATCTTCCACCGCCGCCTCCGGATAAGCATTCAGGAAAAGCAAACTCTGGTTATTGGCCAAGCTCGCCGGGTTAGCAAAATTACGCATATGCAAACCTCGGCAAAGCCAGTCGAGGAACAGCTCTTCCTGATGGTTGGCTGATAGCGCAAAAACAGTTTCTGCGCCAAGTGCCTGCCCCGCCAGATTGTTAGCGCGCAACAGACCTTCATAGCCCACACAGCGCTGCTCTGCCGCGCTTAGAATGGGCTGGAATGCCGAAGACAGAGTCAAGGTGTTAAACGGATAGCTCGCCCAACCACGCCCCTTGGGAAGGCTGGCGAAGATTCGCTCAAGCCCCGCGCTCAGCATGGCGCGTGCTTCGGTGTTGGCATCATCAAATCCGCTTTCAGACACCGCCGCCAGCACGGCATGGCTAGCGATGTTTTCAAATGATTGGTTAATTGCTTTAGTGGTTGAGCCCGACATGAAAACCTCGCTGTTTAATATGAAGCAGATTCTTGCAGGCAGCGGCTACCTGACAATGACGAGATGGGCTTAAAGTATTACGTCTGTAATCCGGCGAAGTTTGAAACCCTAAAATTCTACCGGGGAATCAAATCGACATATGCCGCGAACGCCGCGCCAGTGCTGGGCTTCAGGGCGGTCAAATGCGCGAGATTTGAGGTGCGGCGGGCGATTCACAATAATTAGCAGGAATGCAAACTGTTGTGAAGGGCGCTTTGAATTGACGACGGGAGGACGTATCCGATACGTACTGCAGCGGTGCTAACGGCTGACCGAGAAGGCGTTGGCGAATACTTCTGCCAGTTCGTGCGCTTCATAAGGCTTGCGCAAGATGCGGGCGACACCCGCCTGTTGTGCACGCAGTTCAAAGCCGACGCCACCATAGCCGGTGATGATAAAAATGGGTATCGCCGGTTGAAGCGCATGGATTCGGGTGGCAAGCTGAGTGCCCGTAAGGCCCGGCATGACTTCATCGGTCAGCACCGCGTCAAACCGGTCTGGCTGCCGCTCAAACGCGGCGAGCGCTTCGGCACTGGTGCTAAAGCTCACACTCTGATAGCCGAGTGACGCCAAAATTTCAGCGGCCAGCTCGCGCAAGGCTGGCTCATCATCAACCAGCAATACACACTGATCATGCCCGCGTGGAAACAGCAGTTCGGGGTTATTTTTAAGGCTATATTTGTGGTTATATTCAGGCGCTGCAGGTTGAGCGTGCGCTTCGGCATAGGGTGCGTTCTCGCTTGCCGTAGTTTGCACCACCGCTGAAACCTGCGCACCCATTATGGGTAAATAAGCGGTGAAGGTCGTACCTCTCCCGGCTGGCTTGCAACATCAATGCCGCCACCATGGGCTTTGGCGATCGACAAGGCGAGCGATAGCCCCAGGCCGGTACCTTGACCTGCTGGCTTGGTGGTAAAAAATGGTTCAAACATGCGGCTGCGGGTGGCTTCATCAATCCCTGGCCCCAGATCTTTAATCGAAATGATGGCGTATTGGCCTGCCGGTAGTTGACCCTGGATCACTGTTTTGGGCAAATCCTCCTGCACGATGCCGACTTTGATGAACAACGTGCCCACACCAGGCATGGCCTGCAATCCATTGATGGCGAGATTCATCACCAGTTGATGCAGTTCGATCGCGCTACCGAGCACCTGTATGGCGGCGGCTTGCTGTGAGTGGCTATCGCTATCAACGGGTTTGGTGGGCGGCACGCCGAGCCAAGGCAGCCATTTGAACTCAATCGTATGCGGGCTGGAACCCCTGAGAAGCATCACAACTTCGTGGATCAGATCGGCGATATTAACGGCCTGCTTTTTCTCGGGCGTTTTGCGGCTGAAGGTTAAAATTTGCGAAATCAGCCGCCGCCCGCGCTCACCTGCTTTGAGTACGGCATCCAGGTGGCGCGCGACCGGTGTGCCCGCCTCAACCTTGTTACGCGCCATTTCGCCGTAGCCGATGATGGACGCCAAAATATTATTAAAGTCATGCGCAATCCCACCTGCCAATTGGCCAATGGCCTCCATTTTTTGCGCTTGACGCAATTCGATTTCCAACTTGCGCCGTTCTGCGTCCGCACGTTTTTTCTCGCTGATGTCCTTCACAAAACCAATCACGCGACGCTCCGTGCTGCCATCTTCAAGCCGGGTGTCATGTGCGAACGCATTGACGCCTACCGTCGCATAATCCGTTTTGTCGCCGCCGTTAGGTTCGCTGTTCGGGTCCGGGTTAGCGTGGGTTGCGCGCTTGGGCTTGCTGCGGCGCACCCGATATTCCACAACCGCCGTGGGCCATTCGCCGGATAACAACTTGCCCCTTGTCCCGTTCACGCGTGAGCGGTCATCAGGATGAATACGCGATACCCAGTCGCTGACGATTGAAATATCGCGGGCTGCAATACCCAATACATGTTGGGTGTCGCCAGCCCAAATAATATGATTATTGCGCTGCTCGATTTCAAAAATAAGATTATCGCTGGCGCGCAACGCAGCATTGTAGCGGCGCGCTAAATCGAGCTTGTCACGCAGTAAC
>JAYWCO010000351.1:0-15852 GCA_043780475.1 Burkholderiales bacterium
AGCCACCACCCGCTGGCAGCAGGCCCACACCCGCTTCAACCAAACCAAGATAGCTTTCCAGCGAGGCAATCACGCGATCCGAATGCATCACAAATTCACAGCCGCCCCCCAGCGCCATGCCATCAACCGCAGACACCACCGGCACGTAACTGTATTTCAAACGCTGGCTGGTTTGCTGGAACACATTCACCATCGCTTCGAATTCATCAAAGCGGCCCGCTTGCAACGACTCCAGCGCTTTCACCAAATTGGCACCCGCGGCATACGGCGGCTCAGTTTGCCAAATCACCAGGCCTTTATAATTCGCCTCGGCCTCATCAATAGCTCTATTCAAGCCTTCCAGCACATCGCTGCCGATAGCGTGCATCTTGGATTTAAACGACACAATGGCCACATCTTCATGACCGGTTGCCGTCCATAAACGCACCGCATCGGTTTCAAAAATGGTGGTGCCTTTATCAGACTTCTCGCCGAGCATGCGCTCCGGGAAAAGTTGGCGTTGATAAACCGGTAAACTTGAGCGCGGCACAATTTTCCCGGTGGCCGATGAATAAGAACCTTCGGCTGAATGCACACCTTGTGTACCAACTGTGCCATCAGTAACCCACGCAGGCAGCGGAATGTTTGCCATGGTTTTGCCCGCCGTAATATCCTCGGCAATCCAGCCTGCAACCTGCGCCCAGCCGGCGGCCTGCCATAATTCAAACGGCCCCATTTTCCAGCCGAAGCCCCAGCGAATCGCGAAATCAATATCGCGTGCACTGTGGGCAATATCGGCCAACTGGATGGCACAGTAATGAAATAGATCGCGGAAAATTGACCATAAAAATTGTGCCTGCGGATGCGCACTTGCTCGTAGCGCGGCAAATTGTTCCGCCGGATTTTTGATCTTCAGGATCGCGGCCACTTCATCGGCCATCTTGCCGGTCGAGATCACGTAATCCTGCGTGGCCAAATCGAGCACCATGATGTCTTTACCTTTTTTGGTAAAAACCCCGGCCTTGGTTTTTTGTCCCAATGCGCCTTTGGCAATCAGCGATGTCATCCAGGCAGGGCTTTGATAAAACTTGTGCCAGGGATCATTTGGCAAGGTATCAGACAATGTTTTGATAGTGAGCGACAGGGTGTCAAGGCCGACCACATCGCCGGTGCGATAGGTCGCACTTTTAGCGCGGCCTATCGCCGGGCCGGTAAGGGCGTCCACCACATCAAACGCCAGACCAAATGCGCTGGTGTGATGCATGGTTGCGGCGATTGAAAAAACCCCAATCCGATTGGCCACAAAATTCGGCGTGTCTTGCGCACGAATCACCCCTTTGCCCACCGTAGTGACGAGGAAAGTTTCCAGCTGATCGATGATCGCCATATCGGTCGTTACGGTCGGAATCAGCTCGACCAATTTCATGTAGCGCGGCGGATTAAAAAAGTGAATGCCGCAAAATCGATGGCGTAATGCCTCCGGAAAAACCTTGCTCAATTCAGTGATCGAAAGACCGGAGGTGTTTGAGGCGAAGATGGCATTCGCCCCCAGGAACGGCGCAACTTTTTCATAAAGCAATTTCTTCCAGTCCATGCGCTCGGAAATTGCCTCAATCACCAGATCACAATCGCGCAGCCAGTCAAGGTTATCGTCGTAATTGGCAGGCGTAATCATCGACACCCGGCCCTTGCTTGACAGCGGATCCGGCGACAATTTAGTCAGGCCATCCAGCGCCTTCAACACGATGCCGTTCTTCGCGCCTGCTGTGGCTGGCAGATCAAACAAAATCGCTTTTACACCGGCATTGGTGAGGTGCGCGGCAATCTGGGCGCCCATTACCCCGGCACCGAGCACGGCGACTTTTTTGATATGGAAATTGTTCATTTGGCACTCCTGATGGATGGTTATTTTTTAATGAAAAGGTCTAGGCTGGACGGACGTCTTGAAGCATCTTTTTCTCAACCGCCGCTCAAGTGCTAGGGTTTTAAATTCGCGCGTCTAAATTCTCACTTCGAAATTCTTACTTAGCGCGATCAAACCAGCGCTCGCGGTTTATGGTTTTCATCAATCGCCACATAGGTCAGCACCGCTTCCGTCACTTTGACGACTTCAGAGCCAAAGCGATGACGCTGCGCATAGACCTCCACTTCGACCGTGATGGAGGTGTGTCCGGTCTTGATGACCTGCGCATAAAAACTCACGAGATCACCCACGAACACGGGCTGCTTGAATAAAAATGAATTCACCGCCACCGTTACCACCCGACCCATCGCGCGCTCGGACGCGGGCACGCTGCCGGCCAAATCAACCTGCGCCATCACCCAGCCGCCGAAAATAGTGCCGTTAGCGTTGGTATCAGCGGGCATCGGAATAATACGAATGGTGGGCTGACGATCTGTCGGCAAACTCACAATATCGGTGGCCGCTACGGTTGCTGTCTCGGTTGTTGTTTCAATGATACTCATCAGGTATGACCTTTGTACATATCCTCAATGGCCGAGGCATATTTTTGAAAAATAACTGCCCGTTTTAATTTTAGCGTTGGCGTCATCAGGCCATTATCAATTGTCCATTTCTCCGGGGCAATCGTGACCTTGCGAACTTGCGCATAACCCGGAAAATCTTTGATCTGCTTAGCAATGCGCTGCACTAAAAATTTTTCGGCGCGATCCCGATTTTTGTCTTTGTCTTTGTCTTTGTCTTTGTCTTTGCTTTTATCATTATTGTTAGCCGTATCGTTAGCATAGTCAGCGCTGTCTGAATTGAGATTGGGGCCAAGGTTCAGACTCAGCTGGTTGGCTGCGGCCACTCGCGCCCACTCATCATCATTTAATACGGTGACAGCTGACAGGTACGGTTTGGCCTCACCAAAAATCAGAATCTGTTCAAACAGCGGGTCCAGCTGAATCGCCAACTCCATATCAACCGGCGGGATTTTTTCGCCGTTGCCCATGACGATTATTTCTTTCAGGCGTCCGGTGATGCGCACAAACCCGTGTTCATCAATTTTTACCTGATCACCGGTGGCGAGCCAGCCATCTTCTGACAGCACCGCACGTGTGGCCTCGGGATTGTGCCAATAGCCCATCATGATGTTGGGGCCGCGCGCAAACAGTCCACCATTTTCATCCACCCTAAGCTCCACGCCGGGCACCACCGTGCCAATCGTCGTGGGGTCATTTTTATCCAGCAGATTGACCGTCAGCAACGGGCTCGCCTCAGATAATCCGTAGCCCTGACAAATCGGCAAACCCAAACCCACAAACACTTTCGCCACCGCAGGCGAGAGTGCAGCACCGCCGGAAATCGCGAATTTTAATTTACCGCCAAGCCTCGTCAGCAATTTTTCGGCGACGAGTTTTTGCAAAATCGGCCACAGCAAAAACGCTGGCCGCCACGCGCCGCGCCCGTGTTCATATTCAAATTTCGCCCAGCCGGTTTTCACCGCAAAGTCGAACATTTTTTGCTTGGTCGTTGAGGATTTTTTAAGCTGCTCGTTAATGGCCGCCAGGAAGCGCTCATAAATACGCGGCACCGAAAAAATAATCGTCGGCTGGATGGTGCGAAAGTCTTCTGCCAACTGCGGGATTGAGCGCGAGAACGCCATCGACGCGCCCGAAACCATATTCAAATAGTAATCACAGGTGCGCTCAAACATATGCGACAGCGGCAGGAACGAGAGGAAAACATCTTCAGGATAAATATCATAAACACACAGGCCCGATTGCACATTGGACAAAATATTGCGATGCGAGAGCATCACACCTTTTGATTTACCGGTGGTGCCGCTGGTATAAACAATGGTGGCTAAATCCATGCCGGTGGACGGCGCGCGTTCAACCGTTCCGGCGCCATCAGGCAGCCAATCGCGCAGTGATTTAAGGCGGGGCTCGTCCGGATCGTTCACCGGCTTCATGCATAGAATCAACTCCAGCGGTGTGAGCTGATCGAGCACGGTTTTCAATCGCTTCCAGTGCTCTTCGCCATCAATGACAATCGCTTTGACATCCGCATCGTTGATGATGAACGCGACATTATCCGGGCGATCATCTACAAACAGCGGCACCGGCACCATGCCATGCGCAAAAGCACCTTGATCGGCCAGCACCCAATTGCTGGAATTTTTCAGCATGATCGCGATACGCTCGCCGGGCTGAAACCCATCGCGTCGTAAACCTTCGCGCATGCGCGACACTTTATCGCCGATTTCACGCCAGGTGCATCCCACCCATTCTTTGCGCGTGCTATCAAAATCACGGTATGCCGGGGCATTGGGAGAGGTGCGACAGCGTAGCGAAAATACATCTGCAATCGTGGCCGCTGGATCAAACATCAGGTAGCGCGTGCCGCGCCGATTTTCTAAATTTGGGCCCGTCAAAAGTATTCTCCGGCTGATCGTTTAAAAGAACAGATTAAAGCACAGCGTAGGGTGCATGATGCCCGGCTAAATAAATTCTCACCCCACCATTCACCATCCACCGCGATTATACGTTCCTGGCGCTGCTGACTATGCTTGAACTTTGCGCGGGCTGATATACATGGCCACATCAGCATGGCAAACAATGTTGCCCTCAGCATCTTTAATGTCGCAGGTGACGATTACATCGCGAGCGGGGCCGTCGTCAATATCATGAGCAACACATTCCGCTACCAGATTGGTCCGGGCTACCTTCAAATACTGAACCGACATGCCGCGTGGTAGCCAGCGCATATTTTTAGACAGACTGGCCTCCATCATGGTGCCCGCGCCCAGCTCGGCGAGATTGCACATCGCAATCGCGTGTACCGACTGAATGTGGTTTTGCACGCGACGACGCAGCTTCATGCTGACGCGTGCATAGCCCGGTGTTAGTTCTTCGAAGTGGGGGCTGATGGTCGCGAAGTACGGCGCCTTGAAGCAGATGGCGCGGGTAAATAGCCATTTACCCAAGGGTTTGGTAGAGAGTTTTTTCCAGAGATTCAGAACAGGGGGCATTACGGCCTTCTGTTTGATTTTTTGTGCAGATTTTTTGTCCATTTTTTATTTCAGACCATCTTTAAATATGGTCCCAGCCTGCATCAGGCTTGAATCGCTGCCCATGGATTTGTTCCAGCGCTTTCATCTCGGCCAACAATTTTTCTTTGCCGGTTGCGCGCAGATAGTTAATCGGCCCGCCTCGATGTGGCGCAAACCCGGTACCGAAGATCACGCCGGCATCACACAAATCAGCATCAGCCACAATACCCTCCCGCACGCAGGCCACTGCTTCGTTCACGGCGGGTAGGGTCATGCGCATCCACAGCGGCGCCAAATCAATCGTTCCTGACCCATCGGTTTTTTGTGGTTTGCCGTTGATCCATTTATAAAAACCTTCGCCTGATTTTTTGCCGAGCTTGTTAGCGGCAACCAAATCCTGAATTTTTTTCGGCTGCGGGTTGCCTGTTTTATGCAGCTCGGTGCCCACCGCCAAACCGACATCAAGGCCGACCACATCGGCCAACTCAATCGGGCCCATCGGCATGCCAAATTCCTTAGCGGCGGCATCAATGGTTTCAGCCGCCATGCCCTCTTCGAGCATGATCTGCGCCTCGGTCATGTAGGGCGTGAGAATGCGGTTTACCAAAAAGCCGGGCGCTGATTTCACCGGCAAGGGCAGCTTGTCGATTTTTTTCACGAACGCTTGCGCACGCTTCATGACATCCGCCGAGGTGTGCGGCGACTCAACAATTTCCACCAACATCATTTGCGCAACCGGGTTGAAAAAATGGATGCCCACCAACCGCTCGGGCCGCGCTAATCCAATCGATAATTCCTGAAGGGGAATCGACGAGGTATTGCTGGCTAGAATGGCCCCATGCTTCATGCGCGGCTCAATCTGCGCATACAGTTTTTTCTTGATGTCGGCATTTTCTACAATCGCTTCGATCACCAAATCAGAATGCGCCACCCCGTCGCCCTTAATATCCGGGGTGAGGCGATCCATTGCCGCTTGCACCAAGTGTGGGAGCTTTAAACGTTTCTGGTACATCTCGGCCGCACGCTTGATGGCGGGGGCGATACGGGCGTGATCTAGATCCTGTAACGTCACTTTCAGGCCACGCATGGCACACCAGGCAGCGATATCGCCGCCCATCACCCCGGCACCGATGACATGAACGTGCTTCACCCCTGAATCGCCTGCGCCGAGCGCCTTCAGGCGACTCTGTAATTTGAATATGCGCACCAGATTCGCGGTTGTTGGATGCACATATAAACTGTACTGGGACGCCGGATTTTCGCGCGGTACATTGCGCGGATCACCGCCAAATTTTTCCCACAAATCAATAATCGCGTAAGGCGCGGGGTAGTGATCCTGGCGCGCGCGCTTGGCCACTTGTTTGCGCGATGCATTGGCGACCAGCCCGCGAATGATCGGCCAATTGGTTATTGCATCTTTGAACGCAGGTTGATGGGGTGCGGGCGGCTTCAACAAAAATTGTTTTGCCGCACTGATTAAATGGCGGCACGGCGTTACCACATCCACCAGCCCCATACGCTTGGCTCTGCGTGCATCCACACCGCGCCCGGTGAGCATCAGGTCAAGCGCCTGCGCTGCGCCAATGAGCGCGGGCATGCGCTTCGCACCACCCCAACCGGGGACAATGCCGATCATCACTTCAGGCAGCGCCATTTTGGCTTTGGGGCCGTCGTCCATGATCCGATAACGACAAGCCAGTGCCAGCTCGGTGCCGCCACCCATGCAAAACCCGTGGATCAGCGCCAGCGTGGGAAATGGCAACGCGGCAATTTGATCAAACACCTCATTGCCCAGCAGCGTCATCGCATAGGCTTCATCGACACTTTTGAAGCTGGTAAATTCATCAATATCCGCACCCGCGGCAAAGCCGTTTTCTTTCGCGGATAAAATCACCAAGCCTGATGGTGCATTCGTTGTTAGCTCAGCACAGACGGCAGAAAGTTCCCGCAACGCGTTGCTTGAAAAGGTGTTGGTGCTCTCGGATTGATCGGCATAAGACTTGTCGAAATACAGCCACGCGAGACTGTCTTGATCAGCTGCGTTGCGTTCGAGACGCCAATGTTTCAAGGTTTGCATGGGTTAAATCCTTCGATCCGAGAGTGAGCTGTAGCTGCTTTAAATAATATTTATACACTAGCACTGGCGGGCGTTTCCAGCCATTTATGCCTGGTGATGCCAGCCCTTCCTTGAGTTTTGTTTTTCGTTTCAGTCTGCCGTTGCAGCTTGGGCGCAGCTTAAATAACCACGCTACCGCATTTTGGTTTTTGTTACGGGGTGTAGCCTACAGGCTACAGCCGCTCCAGCAACATCGCGCCGCCTTGCCCGCCACCAATACACAGGCTGGCCGCTGCGCGTTTGCCGCCGGTGCGCTGCAAGGTTTTTAACGCATGCAACACCACCCGCGCACCGGATGCGCCGATCGGATGACCGATCGCAATCGCGCCGCCGTCGACATTGAATTTCTCGCGATCAATACTGCCGAAAGCGCGGTCAAGGCCCAACTTTTCCTGGCAATAGGATGCTGACTCCCATGCCGCCAGACAGCCCAGCGCCTGCGCGGCGAAAGCTTCATTGATCTCGAGCGCATCGAGGTCTTGCAGGCTCATCGCGTTGCGCACCAGCATCGGGGTGATGGCATGCACCGGGCCCAGGCCCATTTCGGACGGATCCAGCGCACTCCATTGCGAATCGATAATCGCGCCGATGGGCGCCAGATTATGTTTCGCGACAGCTTCCTCGCTGGCCAGAATCAGCAGGGCTGCACCATCGGTGACCTGTGATGAATTACCGGCGGTAACGTTGCCATAAACTTTATCGAATACGGGGCGCAGTTTAGCCAAACGATCCGGGGTTGAATCGGTGCGTACCCCATCATCGCCGCTGTAAATATTTCCCCCAGCATCAATCAGCGGCTCAATCTCGCTGAAATGTCCGGCGGCGCGGCCAGCCAGCACCCGCAGATGTGAATCGGCAGCGAATGCATCCATCATTTGCCGGGTGATACCAAACCGTTTGGCCACAATTTCAGCCGTTTGACCCATGCTGAGTTTGACGATGGGATCGGTCAGACCTTTAAGAATTGCGATGACCGGCGCCAGGTAAGCCAGCCGGAACTGCACCGCCACACCCGCCCGCTGCCCAAACGATTTAGCGCCATACCAATCGGCTAACCAGTTCACCATCTGCGGCCCGAACAGCAGCGGCGCATGACTCATCGAGTCGGTGCCACCGGCCAATACCAAATGCGATTTTCCGGCGAGGATGTTCATGCAGGCCGAATCAAGCGCCTGCATGCCGGACGCGCAATTGCGCATGACAGTCCAGGCAGGCACTTTATCGCCGCAGCCAAGACGCAACGAAACTACGCGACCAATATTGGCTTCATCCGCACTCGGCATCGCCGCGCCGATAATGACCTCATCCAATTCAGTTGGCGAAAAAGTTTGACGCGCCAGCAGCGGACGACCGCAACCGACCGCCAAATCACCGCCACTAAACGGCCCCGGTTTGCTTTTGGCTTTCAGGAACGGGGTGCGCGCACCATCCACCACATAAACTTTTTTCATTATTATTCCGCCGCCATGGCCTGGGTATCAGCATGACGCCAATCTTCAGACTGCGCCACGGCCAGACCGAAATTTTTATCAAAATCATCAACTGCCACCACTTCTTTGGTGAGGATGCGAGCGCGTTTCCATAACGCCAACTCGGTTTCGGTAATCACTGACAGCTTCATGGCTTCCTCGAACATCGGCTCCAACGCACGTTGCGTCAGACGCCCGGCGCGTTGCGCCACCCGAACTTTTGCCTCGACCGGCTCAGCCGCAATCACGGCCAGCATCGCGGCATTCAGGTGGCCCATAATGTCGCGCTCATCGCTGGGCAAATACATACCGGCAATCAAACGATCACGTGCCGCTGTCGGGTTGATCAGAATCTTGGCCACTTCATGGCCCATCTCGTCACTGGGCTGAATCAGCGTGAGACCTTTCGGGAACACCAGTCGGCGCAGTATCCACGCCACCAGACGATTCGGGAAATTAGCGATAATGCCGTCCATCGCAACCTGAATCTTGAACGAGCAATCGTAGAGCGCCCATTGAAGGAGCGGCAGTTCATCTTTTTGCTGACCGCGTTCATCATAAAACTTGAGCGCGCACGACGCCAGGTAAAGATTCGACAACACATCACCCAAGCGAGCAGACAGTTTTTCTTTACGCTTTAAGGTGCCGCCGATAATGAACATGGAAGTATCGGCCAACAGTGCGAACGCGGATGAGAAGCGCGTCATCTGTTGATAGAAGCGCTTGGTATCCGCGCAGGCCGGTGCAGGCAGGCCTACCGCACCGGTAAGGCCCATCCACAATGCACGGGCAGCATTGGAAATAGTAAATTTAATATGCCCCCAGAAAGCTTCATCGAATGCATCAATGCTGTCTTCGCGTGCGGCTTTCATTTCTTTCAAAACCCAAGGGTGGCAGCGAATCGCGCCTTGGCCAAAAATAATCAGCGAGCGGGTGAGGATGTTTGCGCCTTCAACCGTAATCGCAATCGGGATCTGCTGATAAGCACGGCCCAAATAATTATTCGGCCCCATGCAAATACCCTTGCCGCCATGAATATCCATCGCGTCGTTAATCATATGACGCATGCTTTCGGTCGCATGATATTTTGAAATCGCCGACAGCACCGAAGGCTTTTCGCCTAAATCGAGCGCGCCTGCGGTAATGGTGCGAATTGCGTCGATCAAATAGGTGGTGGCGCCAATGCGCGCTAACGGCTCTTCGATACCTTCAAATTTTCCGATCGGCATTTTGAATTGCTGGCGCACCCGCGAGTACGCGCCGGAGGTAAAGCTTGCCACTTTGCCGGCGGCAATCGATTGCGCAGGCAATGAAATGGAGCGCCCTGCTGCCAAACATTCCATCAACATGCGCCAGCCCTGACCGACCATCATCTGACCACCGATCACCCAATCCATCGGGATGAAAACATCTTTGCCATGGTTCGGGCCGTTCATAAAGGCGGCGTTCAAGGTCATATGACGGCGGCCAATATTCACGCCCTTATGACTGGTTGGAATTAACGCACAGGTAATGCCCAGCTCGGCTTCGCCACCCAATATTTTATCCGGGTCAAAACATTTAAATGCCAACCCCAGAATGGTCGCCACCGGGCCGAGCGTGATGTAGCGCTTTTCCCATGTAACCCGCAGACCCAGGGTTTCTTTGCCTTCCCACATTTGCTTGCAGACAATACCCACATCGGGCATCGAGGCCGCGTCGGAACCGGCCTCCGGCGCGGTCAGAGCGAAGCACGGGATTTCCACACCTTTTGCCAGGCGCGGCAGGTAATAATCTTTCTGTTCTTTGGTGCCGTAATGCATCAGCAATTCGCCTGGCCCCAATGAATTGGGCACCATCACGGATACTGCTGCGGTAGCGGAACGGGTGGAAATTTTCATCACGGTTTGGCTATGACCATAAGCGGAGAAACCAAGACCGCCGTATTCCTTCGGGATGATCATGCCGACGACGCCATGGTTTTTAATGAATTGCCAGACCTTGGGCTCCAGATCATGCAGCTCGTGGGTGGTTTTCCACTCATCGATCATGCTGCACAATTCATTGGTGGGGCCGTCGATGAAGGCTTGTTCTTCGGCGGTTAATTTTGCTTTGGGCACATTGAGCCATTTGTTCCAGTCAGGCTTACCGGAAAACAAATCACCATCCCACCACACGGTGCCGGCTTCGAGCGCTTCCTGCTCGGTTTGCGACATTTGCGGGAGGACTTTTTTATACAGCCCAAAAATAGGTACCGTCAGCAGGCTTTGGCGTAACGACTTCACGTTCGCCACGATCGCTGCCGCCAAAAATACCAGCCAGATAATACCGGCCGTAGCGCCCGATAACACATTGGTGGCGGAGGCGATGATCAGCGCGATACCCACCGCAGCAGACCAAACAGCGGCGCTAACCGCGTGATAAGCCAAGGCCCAAATAAGGGCTATAGCCAGTACAACACAAACTAGAATCGCCATGATGACGTCTCCTTCTTCTCGGTTAAAACTTCTAAAATTCCAAACATAAAATCAGGCTTCCTGAAACCATTGATGGGTGTCGCCTGATTGCACCGGCGCACGCAACCCTGCCGCCAAAAACGGCGCGAGGCGTTTCAGCAATAATTCATCGTTATCAATTTCTTCGGGATGAAATTGCGCAATCATTTTTAATGCGTCCGTTCCGGCCAGGGTGTAGGAAAGCGCACCCATTACAAAATGCAAGCGCCAGGACACTTCTTCACGCTCCAGATGGGGCAATGCACGGCCAAATGCGGCGCGAAAACGCACAATCATCTCTACATACTGGCTCGATAAAAATTCGCGAATGAACGGTGCCGGATCGGCATAGGCACGGCCCAGCAAGCGCAAAAAATTCTTGCCGCCCTGCTGATGATCCCGCGCCAGTTTTAACGCCGGGATAAACATCGCCGAAATAATTTTTTCGCAGGTTAATGGACTGCCGCCACTCGCCGCCTCGTAGGCCGTCAATAACTGCATACGGTCCCGGTTCATCGGGTCGAGCCGACGCGTTAACACCGCTTGAAATAACTCTTCCTTCGAGCCAAAATGATAATTAACAGCGGCGAGATTCACGTTGGCAGCGGTGGTTATAAGCCGTAAGGAAGTGGCTTCGAAACCGTGCTCCATAAACAACTCTTCTGCCGCATCCAGAATGCGCGATTTGGTATCGACCTCGACCGTTTTTTCGACGATTGAATCGGAAGTTCGTTGTAAACGGCTTATTGCAGAGATCGCCATATTATGTTTAAGCTCAATAAGTTCAACAGGTTACGAGTAAAAGTAGATGTCAATCAAACGCTTGTTTGAAACTAGCGTATTACTCGCATCTGGCGGTGTCAATGACTTTCCATGTTGCGACGCAACAAATATTGCCGAGATGTCACGTTGCCAGCAGGGGGTGGCGTAAGGCAAAGGTATGCCGTGCGTCATGAATGCCGCAGTGTATTTTGTGCGAATATTATCCCGTTAATTTTTAGAGAGCTCGATATGAAAACCACTGCACTTCCATTGCTGCGCACCCTGCCTTTGCTAATCGCTTTGATGGTCGGTGGCGCTTCAGTCGCCGCCACTTCACCACAGCCAGACTCAATCATCAATGCATCGTCGGCACCCATGCTGCCGGCTGCGGCAAAATCAGCCGTGCTGCTCGATAAGCCGGGCGTTGATACGGCCTATTTCGATCCCAAGACTAATGCCTGCGATGATTTTTATCGTTATGCGGTGGGCCATTGGCAGGACGTGAGCGAGATTCCGAAAGACAAGGCTCGCTGGGGCGCGTTCGACCAGATTGAAGAGCGCAACCGCCGGGTGATGAAAACAATTCTAGAAGCCGCCATGATGCCATCTGCTGCACCAGCAGGCACGATTAAACGTAAGGTCGGCGATTTTTATGCGTCGGGTATCGCGATCAATACGCCTGATGAAACCAATCTCGCCACCGCACTGGCAACGATGAAAGACACTCGTGCCAGTAAAAATTTAGCCTCCGCCTTTGCGCTCCTGCACGCGCAAGGCATACCAGTTGGCTTTAACTTCGGCATTCGCCAGGATCAGAAAAATTCATCGCGCTATATCGTGCAGATTTTTCAGGGCGGCCTCGGTTTGCCCGAGCGTGAATATTATTTCGCTAAAGATGGGCGCAGCCAACAACAACGCGATGCCTATGTGGTGCATGTCGGCAAAATGCTCGCCCTCACCGGCATGAACATTGAGGAAGCGCGTAAAAACGCCGCCGCCATCATGGCCCTGGAAACAGCACTTGCTGAGGCGGCGATGGTGCGTATCGATGCGCGTGATCCGGATAAAACCTATAATTTGATGAGCCTCGCTCAGCTCCAGGAAATCGCGCCGAATATCGATTGGGCAGATTTTTTTACCACGCTGGGCATCACGGAGCCAGGCGATATCAATGTCAGTCAGCCAAAGTTTTTTGCTGCCCTATCCAGGCTCGCCAACGACACGCCCGCATCAACCTGGGCAGCGTACAGCACTTGGCACACCCTGCGCTCACTGGCCCCGCAAATGGGTGGTGCATTCGAGCAAGAAAATTTTTCGTTCTACGGCAAAGTGCTGACCGGCGTGGAAGAAATGGAATCCCGCGATAAACGCGTGATCGCAGCCATTGATCGCACCATGGGCGAAGCGCTGGGCCAGTTGTATGTTGAGAAAGCTTTTTCACCCGCCGCCAAAGCCAAGGCGCTGGCGCTCGTAAAAAACGTGCGCCTGGCACTTCGTGACCGCATTCAGGAACTTGACTGGATGGGTGACGCCACCAAAAAAGAAGCCATCATCAAGCTGGATGCGATCAACGTAAAAATTGGCTACCCCGATCAGTGGAAAGATTACTCTGCCGTTGAGATCAAACGCGATGATTATCTGGGCAATGTGCTGCGCGCAACCCGTGTTGAATTCAAGCGCCAGATGGATCGTCTGGGCAAACCGATTGATCGCAATGCATGGTCAATGTCACCGCCTACCGTGAACGCGTATTACAACGCCAGCATTAACGAGATCGTATTCCCTGCCGGGATTTTGCAATCACCGTTCTTTGATGAGCGTGCCGATGATGCGTCAAATTACGGCGGCATCGGCATGGTGATTGGCCATGAATTGACTCATGGTTTCGATGATCGCGGCCGCAAATTTGATGCCATCGGCAACCGTCGCGATTGGTGGACGGCTGATGATGCCGCGCGCTACACCGCGAAGGCCGACGCGATTGCAAAACAATACGATGCGTTCGCACCCTTGCCCGATTTGAACATCAATGGCCGCGCCACGCTGGGCGAAAATATCGCCGACTTTGGCGGCCTGCGCGTGGCTTATCTGGGATTGCAAAAAGCGGAAGCCGCTCACAAAAACGCTGCACAAAGAATAGGCGGGCTCAGCGCCGAGCAACGCTTCTTCATCAACTACGCACAGTCATGGCGGCAGAATATCCGCGATGCTGAACTGCGTCGCCGCATCCTCACCGACTCACATTCGCCCGCCCGCTTCCGTGTGCTCGGACCGCTGGGTAATTTGCCTGAGTTTCAGCAGGCGTTTAGCTGTAAGCCTGGCGCGAAGATGCTACGCGCGGCGGGAGATATGGTGACGATTTGGTAGCAGGTTAGCAAATCGCAAGATCGCGGCTGGGTAATTCATAGCCGTTCCAATCCATCGCTACCAATACAAAATGCCCTCCTGCATGGTTTTTACAGGAAGGCATTTTTATCTAATTATTTTACGATGGTTGCTCGATACTTCCCGCTGCATGCAGCAGCCGGCATCAGCGAGGGCAATTTGCTTTTGACCAATTTTGATCCTGGGCGAAAGCATCCTTGGCTTGCGGCGCTAACGCCAGCGTGCTGTGCCAGGTTATCGACGCACTCATGCAAGACGCTTTCTGCGCGTCATTCGCAACACCGTGATAAAACTCATTGCACATGGCGTCCATGTTTTTTTGAACCTGGCATCGCATGCGCCTTTGCTCACACCAATATTATTGCGATAACAGATATCGTGTTCGTCGCAGGCCGGCTTGAAAAACTGCTTATACATTAGCGAAGCAGGATCGTTAGCGGGATTGCCACAACCGTCGGGCTGCTTGGTTATAACGATCTTGGCGACGCAAGCGAACTCCACCTTATGCGGCATTTGCGCATAGGAGCTGGGCGGCGCGCCCGGACAATGTTTAGGCCCGCAATCATGGCATGCCAATTTGGATGCTTTCCAGCATGTGCCCTGCTTACCTACCGCACCAAAATCGAACGTAATAGGCCGATCCGGACAATCGGCAAATGCGAGTGTGGCCGTAGCCAAGAAAAGAAATGCGGCAGCCAAGCTAGTGCGCAGTATGGCGAATAATGAATTGCAGTACAGGATGTTCCCCCTTTTAAAATTAATGAGCGTGCCATTCAATAAGCGGAATCCAGAAGGACAAACTATCAGCAACACCGCGTGTGGGTAACAATTCAGACTTCTTCATTTTAATTTATTAAACCACAGCATTAAAGCGGCTTTACAAGCAAAAATTCTTGTAAAGCCGCTTTAATGCTGGGGTTTCATTTGGTGCGTTGCGGACATGCAATGACAAAATGTTGTCATCGACTACGACTCAGTAGCGCTGCTGTTTAACCATAAAGCGCAGCCAGCAGCATCGAAGCCGCCCGTCACATTTATTAATTATGGCGGCGCTTGCACCAGTCCTGCAAAGCGCCTAATTTCACGAACATCGGCATCTGCCACAGCGGCGAAGCGCACGCCGCCTGATGCCCAGGTTGCGACACTGAACCCGCGCACGGTTTTAATCATGACGGGTTCAGCCTGCGTTGCGCGGGTCATGAACAAGCTGAAAGTATGCTCGCGCAACTGGTAGATCAGCGCCGCAGTTGGCTGCGGGCCTCGCTGATCCAGGCGTGCGCCAAGCAGGACATAACCGTCGGCGGATAAGTCGGCGACTGTCGGTGCGAAATCCACCTTGCCGTTAAACCAGGGCTTGATATTGTGCCGATTGTTCGATGCGATCTCAATGCGGTGTTGCGGGTCAGCCAAGCTCGCAACATGATGCGTCACGACTTGCTCCTGCCAGGGCAAGACGGTGTTTTCCATCGGGGAGCGTAACATCCAGACGGTGAGTAGTGAGCTTACGGTGGCGGCAAAGGTTGCCAGCCCCATCATCTGCCACCATGGCGCGCGGCGTGCGACGGATGGTGGGTTTTGTGCGCTACTCAACTGGCGCATCACCGCGGGTCGCAACGAGGCGGGCGCGGCGAAGTAGGGTGCGCGGGTCTTTAAGGTTTGACGCAAGGCTT
>JAYWCO010000352.1:0-8230 GCA_043780475.1 Burkholderiales bacterium
AGCGGCAGCACGAATACAGCGCTTCAGACCTCAGCCTTGGATCAAGCCAATCCGGGCCAGCTACTCAACGGCTCCCAATCAGTCACCGGCAACCTGGCGGGAAATCCCGGCACCCGTGGCTGGACCACAGAAGTATCGTGGACACCAGTGCAGTATGCGCGGATTGGTTTACAGTACACGATGTTTAACCGGTTCAACGGCGCCACAAATAATTACGATGGCTTTGGCCGACCCGCACGGGACAACAACACACTCTTTCTTTACTTGTGGGCAGCTTACTAATGAACACGCATACACATTCAAGACCGGGGATAACCATCATGCAGACGTCGACCACTACACTCACACTTACACTCGCTCTTCCGCTAGCGATGGCAGTAGCGGCTTTATTTACCGGTTGCAACACGCTGGATCGCTCACGAAGCCTTGGGAATCCGGCGGTTTCAGCTACCGTGATTGCACAACAGGTATGTTCAAACTGTCACGGCGTCACGGGCAACGCGGAATCACCAAACTTTCCAAACCTGGCCGCACAGCAGGCCCCTTACTTCGTCGCGCAACTGAACGGGTTTAAAAGCCACGGCCGTGCCGACCCGGCAGGCTTCGAGTATATGTGGGGACTGAGTAAACATTTGACCGACGCACAGATTGCCGGACTGGCGGCGTATTACGCCAAACAGAGCCCGCACCCCACGCGCCAAAGCGCGACCACAGCATCCTTACTCGCGGAAGGAAAGAAAATTTTCGAAGAAGGCATAGTATCCAGTGCGGTGCCCGCCTGCTCGGCATGTCACGGCGCCGAAGCGCAGGGCCAAGCGGCGTTTCCGCGTCTTGCCGGTCAGCATGCCAATTATCTTGTGAAGCAATTGATGGTATTTCAACGAACCGACGAACGCCCGGAAGGCAGCATCATGAAAGGGGTAGCGCACTCGCTAACGACGCGGAATATGCAAGCGGTTGCATCGTATCTGGAGGCGTTTCCACAGAAGTAAAAAATCATGAGGGCGGTTAAAAGCCCGGTGGTCGCTCACCTGCCACCCCCGACACTGTTTCGAGCGCCATGCCGACGCGGGCCATGGTGCCTTCATCAAACAAACGCCCGATCAGGGTGACGCCATGCGGGACGCGCCGCGCGGGTGAAAATTTCGGTAACGGCTTTAGCGGATCGGGTGCCCAATCGCTGCGCGCTTCCGCAACCTCGACAAAGCCGGTGCGCACGGTGAGCGAAGGATGCCCGGTCTGGTTGGAGATGGTCAGCATTTCATCACGCAATGACGGCACCACCAGCAAATCGACCGCGGAAAATACCCGCGCCATTTCAATCGCCACTTTGCGCCGCATCCGGTCAGCCTGCACGAAATCCACGGCCGAGAGAAAGCGCGCTTCACGGAATAAATTAGGCCATGCATCCGGCACCTGGATGCTCAGTTGATTGGCCTGCCCGCTGAGTACCAGTTCCTCAAACGCGGCCGCGCCTTCTGCAAATAAAATAACATTGAGTGATTCATATGGCCAATCAGGCAGGGAAATCGGCGTTGGTATCATGCCGAGCTGTTGCGCGGCTGCCAGCGCGGCGCGGTCAACATCAGTGGCGGGGCTTTCTTTCATCCACGCCGGCACATAGCCAATCTTCAATCCCTTCACCGACGCACCCGCATCAAACTCAAGCTTGCTGGGCACGCTGCCGACATCGCCCGCATCCGGCCCGGAAATAACCTTCAGCACCAGCATCGCATCTTCTACCGTGCGGGTCATCGGGCCGAGCTTGTCGAGCGACCAGCACAGGGTCATCGCACCGGTACGCGGCACCCGGCCAAAGGTAGGACGCAGCCCGGCTACACCACAACGCATACTGGGGCTCACAATGCTGCCACCGGTCTCACTACCAATCGAGAATGCTACCAAGCCGGCAGCGGTAGCCGCACCCGGCCCAGCGCTTGAGCCAGACGCGCCCTCCTCCAATAACCACGGATTCATGGTCTGGCCGCCGAACCAGATATCGTTCAACGCGAGTGCGCCAAGGCTTAACTTGGCGATCAGGACCGCACCCGCGTGATTGAGCCGCGCGACCACAGCGGAATCAACCGCAGGCACCCGATTCCTGAATGGCTCTGCGCCGTAGGTAGTGGCAATACCGGCCGTATCGAGCAGATCTTTAACCCCATACGGGATACCGTGCAGCGGCCCGCGATACTTGCCCGCACTGATTTCCGCATCGGCTTTTTTTGCCTGGCTGATCGCATGCTCGCGAGTAAGCGTAATTACCGCACGCAATTTTAGATCGAGGCGCTGAATACGTTCAAGGTAAATACGCGTAAGCCGCTCCGAGGTGATCGCCTTTGTTTCAATCCAGCGAGAGAGCTTCGTCACCGGCGCAAACGCAATATCATCATCGCGCGCGGGCAGTGGAAAAAGATCTTTACTGCGAATAAATTTATCGCGCACCGGGCCCACCTTGGCCCCAGCGAGCAGTGGATTCCATTGCGTCGCCGGTACCGCGCTCGCGTCCAACTGCACCTTGCGGGGGCCAGTGCGCCGTTCGAGCATGCCCGCCATCGAGGTGCGCCAGCTTGTCGCCGCCATCTCCCTTTCCGCCGCTGTCATGGTCACCTGCGCCAGCTTTTCAGCTTCGGCAAAGGTCGCGGCCGTGACCTCGGGGCCCACCGCAGGCGCTGTGCCAAAAGTAGGTGGCGCACCCGGCGGCGGGATTGGTATCGGCGTTGGTGTCGGCTCCGCAGCGTGGCCCGCTATGGCAGCAGCGCCAAGCAAGCCGATAGGGGCTTTGATCAAAAACTGGCGGCGGGATTTCATGGCGTTATTCCTGATGGGTTTTTAGGCTCTAATAATTTAACTCATGATAACCCCACTAGCGGCCACGCGATTTGACTTGGGTCGTGTTGTTTCTACTGGCAGATTAAACCAACGATGATGATTAACTCAACTTCGCCCGCAAATTTTTATTGAAAAAATCCATCGTGCGGCTCCACGCCAGCTTGGCGGCCGCTTCGTCATACCGCGGCGTGGTGTCATTGTTAAAGCCGTGCTGGGTATTGGGGTAGGTGAACATTTCATATTTCACCTTGGCCGCTTTCAAGGCCGCCTCATAGGCTGGCCAGCCGGCATTGATGCGCTCATCGCTGCCCGCGTATTGCACCAGGATTGGCGCCTTGATTTTTGCCGCATCTTCGGCCTTTGGTGAGGCGCCGTAGAACGGTACGGCACCGCCGAGGTCTGCTAATTGGGTCGCCAGAAAATTAGCGATGCCGCCGCCGTAGCAAAACCCGACCACGCCGATTTTACCGGTGCAGGTTGGCATTGCTTGCAGAAAGCCTATCGCCGCGACAAAATCCATGCGCGCTTTTGCGGGATCGAGCTTCGAGAATAATTCCCGCGCTTTGTCCTCATCGCCGGGATAGCCGCCGAGCGGGGTTAATGCATCTGGCGCAAAGGCGATAAAATTATCCAGCGCCACGCGGCGCGCAATATCTTCAATATGCGGATTGAGGCCGCGATTTTCATGCACCACCAACACCGCCGGTAATTTGCCTTCGGGCTTGGCGGGCCTCACCAGATAACCGCGCATTTTGCCGCTGCCGTCCGGCGATGCATAGTCGACAAATTTCGCGATGATGCGCGGATCATCTTTTTTGATTTGCTGCGCCTCTGCAAACTTCGGGCTCAGCATTTCAAGCAGCATACTGGCCGACACCCCGCCTACCGCATACTGGGTCGCGCGAGCCAGAAATCCGCGACGGTCAATCACACCGTGCACGTATTGGTCAAACAGCTTCATCACTTCGGGATCAAAATCGCTTACCGTTTTACGTTTCATGGCGGGCCTTGGAGAGTAGTTCGTGAATGACTCGATGAATCTTACTGCCCATGAGCGTCGATGTCACGTAGCGCTTTTGCCACCCCTGCAACAATTGCCGATTATTTTTATCAGCGTTTATTTTTGATCGCATATCGATCCAGTGCTGTCAGAATCCGCTCTTCGTAGCGGAACATGGATGAGTATTGGCTCTTTACCGCTTCAGGATTAAAGCCGGGGCCGCCGGATAAAAGGATCATGCCGTCGCGAGTTTTGGGATTGAACACAATGGCAGAGGTGAGGCCCCACGCGTCGCCAAAATGGCCGACACCGGTAACGCCACCGCCTTCAACCAGGCGATCACCTCTAGGAACGCCCGTGGCTTTATCCAGCTCCTGAATATCGCGAAAAATCTGCGTGCCCAAGCCCCACGACTGGAATTCACCTTTGTAGGTATCGCCGTTGCTCTTGGTGCCGCTCTGGCGATTGTGCCGCCATTGTTCGGCCAGCATCAGCGCCACGGTTTTTTTAGCGAGGATTTGTTTGCCACCGTGTCGGCCGTGATTCATCAGCATGAACATAATCTGCGCAAGCCCTTCGGCGGATAATCGACAGCTGCCCTGCGGGCCAAACAGCGTACCGTTGGTGCCGATCACATAGTCGGACAGCGCACGCGGCTGCGGCGCTTCGCGGCTGTAGTCGTCCACCTGTGCAACCCATGGGCCGCTGGTGTTCCAGATTTCTTTGCCATCAACCTCGGTACGTTTGCGATACAGGGTCGCAATATCCGCTATATCGGCCGCAGGAAAATCAGCGGGATTAAAGCCACCATGTAATTGCATCGGTTCAAAAATCAGGCGCTGCATCAGCCGGTCAAAGCGTTCGCCACTCACCCGTTCCATGATGGTGCCGACCACGCCCCAGGGCAAATTGGAGTACTCAAAATAACTACCGGGCTTGATGTTTTTAGTCCACATTGCACCCGTGCCATACAGCTTGCCACCTGGCACCAGCACCTCTTTCAAATCGATCCCGAGCTTGGCTTCCCAGTAATAGCCGGCATCATCGCGCATTGATGAGCGGTGGGACAACAACATGCGCAGCGTAATCGGTACCTTGGGGAAATCCGGATGACGCAGTTGGTAGCCAAGGTAATCGCTGACATCCTGATCCAGTTTTAATTTCCCGTCTTCTACCAGCTTCATTACGCCGAGGGTGGTGACGAGTTTTGAAATCGACGCAATCCGATAAAGAGTGGCGTTATTTGCCGGCTTGTTATTTGCGGCATTCAAAGGATCAATAAAGCGATTGCCGAATTGCTGGTGATACACAATCTTGCCTTGGCGCACCGCCAGCACCGAGAGGCTCGCCAGCGGATAGGCCGGGTCATTCACAATCGCATCAAGCTCGGTATCGAGCCTGGTATTGGAGGAGTCACTGGCGATGACCGATCCTGTGGTCATGAACAAAATGAAGCACAGGCCGATACTGCAAAAACGACTGATGTGGTTAATGCGCGCATTCATCTGATCCTCGCTAAAACTGAATAGGGGTTATAAAAATAAAAGAAAAACGCACAGCAAATTCAAAATCAATATGCGTGGCTTACTGCAAATTACGCATTTATCCATCATACCAATCGACTGGCCAGAACTTGCCCCACCTTAAAAAACGGCGCCGCTCGCTTCTACCTATTTAACAATCGATCCTGCACTGACCAGTATTGACACAGGCTGTTCAATCGTCGCCATCACCTGGTCGATACGTGAGCCTTCCGTATCCACCACCACAAATTTAACGTCTTGCCAGATCACGCTATCGGCCTTGCGCGGCCATTTTTTGAGCAGCGACATTAAAAATCCGCTGACCGTCTGATAGTTCTCTTCCATCGGCAAACTATCCCAGCCGAATAATTCCTTGACATCACCAATATCGGCCATGCCGTCGATCAGCCAGGCGCCTTCGCGATCAGTCATTTTCACAATACTTTTTTCGCGTGCCACTTCCTCAACAATGCGGCCCATGATCGCCGCCATCACATCATTCATGGTGAGCAGGCCGACGATCACGCCGTACTCATTGGCAACCAGCGCGATGTCTTCGCCTGCGTTACGAAATTGGTCGAGACCATCCAGCACGGTGATGGTATCGGGCACCATTAAAATCGGCTTCATCCCCCACGCTTTCAAGGTGTCGCGATGCAGCCGCAGCGATTGATTGTGGATAGCTTTGGCGAGCAAATCAGCCGCATCGATATAGCCAATCGGGTGATCAATATCGCCACCGGTCACCACAAACCGCGCTTTGGGCTCTTCGGCCAGCACGGTCTTGATGGTTTCTTCATCATCATCGACATCAATGGACACAATATTTTGGCGCGGGGTCATCGCGCTGGTGATGGCTTTCTCGTTCAGTCTCAACACGTTTTGAATCAGATGATGCGCATCGCGATCA
The DNA here is from genome assembly GCA_043780475.1 of Burkholderiales bacterium. Classification (GTDB taxonomy): domain Bacteria; phylum Pseudomonadota; class Gammaproteobacteria; order Burkholderiales; family Usitatibacteraceae; genus UKL13-2. Next base: position 6,266 of record JAYWCO010000352.1, read on the forward strand.
ACCGCACCAGCTTCAGCACCGGCCGCCACCATGGCATACACATCATCGGTGGTTACAGCCGCCTCACCTTGCGCGCGGATATTGAAAAAAGTGAGAATGGCATCGACTAATTTACCGAACAGCCACAGTATCGGCGTGAATGGTTTTTGCAAGGCGCGCAAGATCGGCGCCACCGCGCAGGCAATACGTTCGGGCGCGTGAATGGCAATGCGCTTGGGAAGCAAATCACCGAATAATAAAAAGATCCCGGTGATCGCGCCGACCGCCAGCGTGAACGACAGCGCATCGCGCAGCCAGCCCTCGGCCATGCCCCAGGCCGCGAACGCGTTGGCAATACGCGCATTAAACGCCGCTTCCCCGAACACGCCCGCCAGGATGGCGACCACATTCAGGCCAATTTGCACAATGCCTAAAAAACCGTTGGGGTTATCTTTAAGAAACAGCACGACATCCGCGCCCGCCTGGCCAGCATCGCGCAACTGCATCAGCTTGATCCGCTTGGCACTCGCAATCGACAGCTCGGACAGCGCCAGAAACGCATTGAGTGCGATCAGCAGCAGCAGAATAAACATGGTATCGGCCAGCGTCATGATCGCGCCGCAAGTGAATTTGAAATCGGGTAAGCAGGAGTGGCAATACCAACGGGATACTCATCGCGATGGCCAGATGCCGGCGAGGACTGCACGCAGATGTGAGTTTTGATTGAATACATAAGTAGCACAACTGGCAGGGCGTCTTGTGGCAATACATCCGCAACGATGAAAGCGGAAATGCTTCGAAAGGCTCGCCAGTGCTAGTGATTTAGGGTTGGCTTATTGCGCTAGGTACGATCAAGGGCTGACTGAAATACCAATACAATACCAGCCAGCACAGCTTTATGTTTGCTTAATTACATTTGTTGATGGCTGTCGATTACTTTTCCTTCTCCGAGCGGGCGGCTAGCGCGGCGGCTGATCAATGCCTCGGCTCAGCGAAACCATTTCCACAGCGTATTCGCATGTATTCGTTCAGCGGTTGGCGCAAGCCATTTGCCCACCCAAGGTTGGAACGGGCTCAACAACGCTAGCGCAACAACGGCCACCAGGATTGAACCAAGCATATCAAATGGAAAGTGTACGCCCAGAAATACCCTGCCCCAACTAGTGAGTGTCGCCAGCAGCACAGCGAGGAATCCTATGCGGCGCAGCGCAGGTTGCCAGCACAGTCCGAATGCAAACGTCCACATCAGTGTGGCGTGGTCGCTGGGAAAGCTGTTGTCCGGATCGTGCGGAATAAGGGTGTGACCGATGGGCACCATGAATGGGCGCGGATGCGGCAACAACATCCCAATCACCGCGTTGAGAGACAACGCTAGAACGGCAGCGATGGCAACCGTCAGCAACCATTGCCGCGCTGCAGGCTCGCTACGCATCCACGACCACAGCAGCACGGCAGCCAACAGTGCCACGCAATAGTTGCTGGCGAAAAGAGCGAACGCGAAACTTAACCCCGATAGATCAGCTGGCGCATTAATGGCCAGAAATAAGGCCCGGTTAGCGGGCTCGAATGGAAAATGCATGAGCGATAATGTAGTCAGGTTGAGTCAGTGGTTTAAAAGTGCTTAGCGATCCGCCGCAAACAATTTTTCGTAAGCGGCCAGCAGGGTCTGATGCATCGCGCTGCCTTGCATATCGGCGCCCAATGTTTCGAGGCCGAAGAAGCGTTCGCGGCGGCTGATTAATGCCTCGGCCTGGCGCACTGTTTCGGCACCATAAAGCAGCACCATGGGATGCCGGTAATGGGCAACATCATCAACCTTGAGCATGCTTTCGATGCAGCGATAGACCAGCCTGCGGGCGGGCAGCAGATCGGCGAAATGATGGATCCAGTCGCAGCCTTCGAGGATGGCTTCTTCATCATTCACGGCGAGCGCCAGCAGGGTTTTTAATTCACCGATGCGCAATTGTTTCCAGGGTGTATTGTCCG
>JAYWCO010000353.1:0-1740 GCA_043780475.1 Burkholderiales bacterium
ACACCACGCACGATGCCACGGTGGCCTCGCCCATGGTGTGACTGATATCGAAGCACTCGACGCGCTCTATATCCGGCAGGCCCAATGCGTCGCGCATCATGCTGAGTTTTTTATCCTGCGAGGCTTTATCGGTCAGCTGGCGCTCAATCGCAAACTGCGCATTTTTCATGGCCATCGACATCCACAATTTCGCTTCGCCTTGTGGGCGGGTCACGACCTTGACCTGGCGGCCCGCAACATCCGACAAGAACACTTCCCAGTCTTCAGTATCAAAGCTGCCGTCTACAATAATGCGCGATGGCGGTTTTTCGCTGTTGTAGTTCTGATCAATAAAGGCCGTGATCACTGACTCCAAATCAGCCTGATGTGCATTCGATGGAAACAGGCTCTTGTCGCCCAAATGCCGCCCGCCGCGAATCATCACCAGATTGACACACCACACACCCGAAATCTCAAGCGCCGCAATAATATCAACATCTCGCTCACTGGCTGATTCAACAAATTGCTTGGTGAGAATCCGTTGCAAGGTGCGAACCTGATCGCGATAAGTCGCCGCTGCTTCAAAATTCAGCTCAGCCGCCGCGGCTTCCATTTTTTGATTCAGTTGTTCGAGCACTTCATTTTCTTTGCCCTGCAGGAACAGCCCGGCGTTATCAATATCCCGCCCATAGTCTGCTTTGGAGATCAGGCCCACGCAAGGTGCTGAGCAGCGCTGGATCTGGTGCAACAGGCATGGCCGCGAACGATGCGCATAAACGGTATCGTCACAGGTGCGCAGCTTGAACATTTTTTGCAAATGATTGATCGTATCGCGCACCGCCCACGCTGAAGGGAACGGACCAAAATAGCGATGTGGCTTCACATGGTTGCCGCGATAAAACCGGATCTGCGGAAACTCGCGCGCCGTTACCATAATGTATGGGTAGCTTTTATCATCGCGAAACAGCACGTTGTATTTCGGTGCGAGCGACTTGATGAGATTATTTTCCAGCAGCAACGCTTCAGATTCGCTACGGGTAATCGTGGTTTCAATATCCTCGATTTGCGACACCATATGGGTGGTGCGCGGGCTCACATGCTGCTTGGTGAAATACGATGAAACCCGTTTTTTTAAATCCCGCGCCTTACCCACATAAATCACCTCGCCCGTCGCACTCTTCATGCGATAGACGCCGGGCAGATTAGGCAATTGGTTCAGGATGGGTTTGGGGTCAAATAAGGTCATAAAATAATAAAACTCTAGGACAGAAGCGGCGTTTCGATGGAGCCCCCTTTCGGGGGTGGAGCAAAAATAGCTGTGAAGCCGCCCCCTATTTAGCGTTTAGCTTTGTATCCTGCTGAATCATGGCAAATACCGCTTGAAAAGAAGCCTCGGTCAGCCGCTTTGTATTGGTATTGTAGCGAGAGCAATGGTAACTATCGAATAAGGTGTGGCCAGACGCCAGGGTATGGCGCGCCGCATGGCCAAATTTTGCCGTGCTGGACTTTAGGCCGAATGCCATCAGCACCGCATTATGAGCGATGCCGCCGAGCGCCAGAATGCGTGTGGCGGTTGGCAAAGCGTTGAGTTCATGCGCTAAAAAATGATTGCAGGTTTTGATTTCATCGGGCGTGGGTTTATTGCCAGGTGGCAGACATTTGACCGCGTTGGAAATGCGGCAGCCCGCGAGCGTTAAACCATCATCCACACTCACCGATTGAGGCTGGGTGGCATAACCAAATTTGTGCAGCGTTTCGTAC
>JAYWCO010000354.1:0-9934 GCA_043780475.1 Burkholderiales bacterium
CACCGCAGCGGGCGCAATGATATTCAGTGCGCGGATAAATTAATTTGAAATCACGCTTTTTTTCAAACGCACCTGGCAAAGTGGTGTAGAAACTGGGCCAGCCGGTACCGCTTTCAAACTTCATTTCAGAGCTGTAAACCGGCAAATCACAGCCTGCACAATGAAAGACACCTTTGCGCTTTTCAGCGCCCAGCGGGCTCGAATCAGGGCGCTCGGTGCCTTCATCGCGCAGCACATTGTATTGTGCAGGAGTGAGGCGTTTTTTCCATTCATCTTTTGAGAGTTCTAGCTTTTCGATTTTTTGCATAGGACCATTCGCTTGTTGAAGGGCAATTTTCACTTTATCACCGCCAGGTGCAGTGGGTGAGGAATGTTGCGCTGACACCAAATTGGGCAAGGTTGACACGCCCGCAACACCGACTAAAGCGGACAGAAAAGTTCTGCGTTTCATACAATTACTCCATTATTCTCAAGGTTGCCGGCTTATGAGTCGTAAAAGCTTGTAAAAGTTTACGTTAATAACTTTCTTTACGACATATTGTTTACGACAATAACCTCAAATTGGTTTCAACTGCCGCGCAGATCGTGTTCGCACCTATAACCAATTTAATGCTGTCCGCATATTGTGAACAGTGCAGCGTAAAATACCAGTAATGAAAATTTTTGAAACAAATCGCCTCGTGTTGCGCACCTTCACGGTTGACGATGCGCCATTTTTCATGGCGCTGGTGAATGAGCCCGGATGGTTACGTTTCATTGGCAACCGGCACTTAACCACGCTTGAAGATACTCGTGACGCCATCCTTAAAGGGCCCATTGCGATGTACGAGCGGCTGGGGTTTTGTTTGTATGTGGTTGAACAAAATGACCATGCACAAACGAGCACATCAGTTGGTATTTGCGGGCTGATCAAACGCGAGCAATTGGATGATGTGGATCTGGGCGTTGCCTTTCTCGCCGAATATGGCGGGCAGGGCTACGCATTTGAGGCCGCCCAAGCCACCCTGAATTATGCGAACAATACGCTGGGTCTCAAGCGTATTGTGGCCATTACTTCGCCGGACAATATTAGCTCCATCAAGCTGTTGGAAAAAATCGGCTTCCGATTTGAAAAAATGATGGCCTATAAATCCAGCAAACCCGATGAGCTTGATACGCAATTGTTTGGATATGATTTCAATTGAACGGAACGACTCTATGAATAAGTTTTTATTTTTTACGGTAATGCATATTGCAGCGGCTTGGGCGCTTTATCACCCGGCAGCCCTGTTTGCTCAGCCAGTCGGCGCGCCCGCCCAATCGCCGGCAGAGAATAAATCAAACCATACGCAAAATGCAGCGCCAGGCATAGGCTATGCGACGCCACAAGCGGCGCTGGATGCGTTACGCAAACGCAAAGACGTCAACAGCAGAATTCAGGAAAAATGGCTGATCGTGCGTGATGATGCCAATAAAACAGTGTGGTCATTTACGCCCGTGGATCACCCTGCCTATCCGGCGGTTATAAAACGCAGCCTGGTGAATACTGACGGGCGCGAACAAATTGAAACCAGTGCGCTGTGCCAGGCCAAACGTGCGGCCTGCGATAAAGTGGTGGCGGAATTTCGCGCAGCAGATGAGAAAATGCGCGATACATTTCAAAAAACGTCTCTAACTCCAGCACCAACACCAAAAGCCCCTAATCCACCTGATGCGCCAAATGTCGTGCCCATGCCTGCGCCAGCATCGGGTGTGGTGGTTATACCAACCGGTAAAAAATAATGAATGCGAACTTGTTCTGATTTATTCTGATTTTTAAACCACGCTACGGCCTCATGCTAAAAAATCCCAAAAAAATCGCCTCTGCCGTGCCGACGCTCGCTTACCATATCCGCCCGGAGCAATCCCTTGAGCTGTTGAAGGAGCTGCATATCCTCACCCGGGACGGACGCATGAATCAGGATAGCCAGCGAAAATTAAAGCAGGTGTATCACCTATTTCAGTTCATTGAGCCCTTGCTAAGGCAGATCCAAGCGACTCAAATCCTACAATCTGAAAATTGTGACATCAAGCTGGTCGATCATGGAGCGGGAAAGTCGTATCTGGGGTTTATTTTGTATGATTTGTTTTTTAAAGCGCTGAACGACGACAGCCATATTTATGGCATTGAAACCCGCGACGAGCTGGTCAAGAAATCGCAGGCGCTGGCTGAAAAATTAGCATTCCCACGCATGACATTTTTAAATTTATCCGTCGCTGATTCAATCGTCTCGCCCTTATTGCCCGACAAAATTGATATCGTCACCGCGTTGCATGCCTGCAATACCGCCACCGACGATGCGATCCGTTTTGCGCTACAGAAGCAGGCAAAATTTATCGTGCTGGTGCCTTGCTGCCAGGCAGAAATTGCGGCCGTTTTCAATAAAAATAAAGGGGCGTCACTAGCCCAAAATGCGCTGACTGAAATTTGGCGGCACCCTTTGCATACCCGCGAATTTGGCAGCCAGATCACCAATGTGCTGCGCTGCCTGCAACTTGAGGCGCATGGCTATCAGGTGAAGGTAACGGAGCTGGTGGGGTGGGAACATTCGATGAAGAACGAACTTATTATTGCGACCTACAAAGACTTGCCGCGGCGGCGACCACAAGAGCGCTTGCATGAGGTGCTGGCGACGTTGGGTTTAAATGAAATGCGCGAGCGATTTTTTGTTCCAGCATGATGCTGAATGAGCACGTGCTTTCTGGAGCTGGATGGAACGAATTACGCGCCGCGGGTTAAGCGGGTTCTGTAGGATTGCGATGCTGTGATAAGCGCTAAGGCACGGTGTTTTAATTATTGGCCAACCACATCTGCGCCTTTGGGCGGCACAAAAATAAATTCTTTCGCATCAATTTTAGGGTTGCGCTCGAATTTGGTAAAAACAATACGGGTGCGATTGCCGAAAGGATCGTTTAACTCCATCACCGCTAATTGCCCTTTCTGAAAACCAAGCCGTACTTTTTCGATACCGGCATCTTTGGATTTTGGCTCAGCGTTTACCCAGGCGATGCCATCTTTTTCAGCGCTTGCATCGCCACCCGCCACCATCGTGAACGCGGCTTCAACTTCACTTTTTCCCGCCAGCAGCGCGGCCGGGGTTGAGGCAAATGCCGCTTCCAGTTTTTTTATCGTGACCTGATTTAAATCTTCATCAAAAAACGACACCTGTTTGCCATCGCCAACGATCAATTGTGCCGGCTTTAGATACTGCCAGCGAAATTTCCCTGGGCGTACAAAAGCGAGCGTGCCATTCGCCTGCTGCGTGGTTTTGCCTTTGACATCAATTACGGTCTGGGTAAAATCTGCGCGGCCTGATTGGGTGCTGCTGATAAAGTTACGGAAGTCGCCCATGGCCGAGGCCTGAACCAGGGCGGTGCTAAAAATATAGAGTGCGGTCAATTGCATCAAAAGCTTCATCGGGTTACTTTCATAACAAAAATGGTTCGGATAACGGCGTCGCCAAGTGTTGATAAATACCGCAACAAATAAATGCGCGGTCATTCACCGCTACAGGCTTAACGTAAGCGCCGCATGCAGGCTGACACATCAAGAGTTGTGCAGCACGGCGCAACGCTATTCCGGCCGATTCGGCGCCAAAATTTCGCGGTTACCGTTGGATTGCATCTGTGACACCAAGCCTGCTTTTTCCATATCTTCGAGCAGCCGTGCGGCACGGTTGTAGCCAATCCGCAGGTGGCGCTGCACCAGTGAGATGGAGGCGCGTTTATTTTGCAGCACGATCGTGACTGCCTGGTCGTAAAGAGGATCTGTTTCACCGCCTGCCGCGCCGGGACCGGTTGCGCCATTGACGCCACCGGCACCGTCGGTGGTACTTTCATCCGGCGAATCAAAAATACCTTCAATATATTGCGGCTCGCCCTGCTTCTTAAGCGCTTCAACCACACGATGGACTTCGGCATCGCTCACAAAAGCGCCATGCACCCGCTGCGGCATGCCCGATCCGGGCGGCAGGTACAGCATATCGCCCTGCCCCAACAGCGCCTCAGCGCCTTGCTGGTCAAGAATGGTGCGCGAATCTATTTTACTGGAGACCTGGAACGAGATACGGGTCGGCACGTTAGCTTTGATCAAGCCGGTAATCACATCCACGCTCGGCCGCTGGGTGGCGAGCACCAAATGAATACCTGAAGCACGGGCTTTTTGCGCCAGACGGGCGATTAACTCTTCAACCTTTTTGCCGACCACCATCATCAAATCGGCCAATTCATCGATCACCACCACGATCAATGGCAGCGGCTCCAATGGCTCCGGTGCGTCAGGGGTGAGCGAGAATGGATGCGGTAGCGGTGTGCCTTTATCCTTGGCTTCTTTGACTTTGGTGTTGTAGCCGGCCAAATTACGCACACCGACAGCACTCATCAATTTATAGCGCCGATCCATCTCGGCCACACACCAGTTCAGCGCATGACCGGCGTAGCGCATGTCGGTCACCACCGGCGCCAGCAAATGCGGAATGCCCTCGTAAATCGATAGCTCCAGCATTTTGGGATCAATCAAAATCAGGCGCACTTCGTTGGCGGTTGCTTTATATACCAGCGATAAAATAATCGCGTTAATCGCGACCGATTTACCCGACCCGGTGGTTCCCGCCACCAGCACATGCGGCATCTTGGCCAGATCCGCCACCACCGGGCGACCGGCAATATCCTTACCCATCACAATGGAGAGTTTCGACACCATATCGCCGTAAACGGTTGAGCCTAAGATTTCCGAGAGTCGCACAATCTCGCGCTTCGGATTCGGTAACTCCAGGCCCATATGCGAGGTGCCCGGAATGGTTTCCACAATGCGGATCGAGGTAACCGACAGCGCCCGCGCCAAATCACGCGCCAGATTAACCACTGTCGAGCCTTTCACCCCAACTGCGGGTTCAATTTCATAACGCGTAATCACCGGGCCCGGATAGGCGGCCACCACTTTGACCATGACATTGAAATCCATCAGCTTGCGTTCAATCAAACGCGAGGTGAATTCCAGCACCTCCGCCGAGGGGCGCTCAATGACTGAATCAGCAGGATCAAGAAGTGAAATCGGCGGCAATGGTGAATCAGGCAAATCAGCAAATAAGGTCGCCTGTTTTTCACGCGTCACCCGCTCGGACTGTGGCACTTCCAATACGGTGGGCTCGATCCGAATCGGCGGATGATCTTCAATAATGCGCCTGAATTCTTCGACCGCAACATCACGTTCATGCACGGCCTGCTCGCCGACTTCGCGATCATGCTTGGCTTCTATTTTGGTTTTTATGCGGAAGAACAACCACTCCATACCCCCGCCTACTTTTTCAGAAAGGCGAATCCAGGACAGCCCGGAAAACACGCTGAACGCGCCCGCACCAGCGGCCAACAGCAAAATAGTCCCGCCTGTAAAGCCAACTGATTTTTCGATTCCGCTGGCCAGCAAACTACCAATCACGCCACCGGGCCCGTTTGGCAGCGCCGCGTGCATAGAGTGTAAACGCAGCGCTTCCAGGCTACTGCTGGCGATCAACAAAACCACGAAACCCGTTAGCGCAATCGCGATACTGCGATGATCAAATACGCTCCAGGACTCGACTCGTCGGAACAAACGCAGCACCGCGAACGTGGTCAGCGCGATCCACCACCACGCCGACAGCCCGAATAAACCAAACAGAAAATCAGCTGACCATGCGCCGATCATGCCGCCTTTATTGACGATAGCAGCTCCTGCGGTGCGGCCATTGGTGCCGCTAAAAAAGTAACCGGGATCAGCCGCTGAGTGCGTCGCCAAAATAAGCACCAAATAAAACGCGATCGCTAGGAACAATATCCAGCCCGCTTCGCGTAACAATCTTGACAGGCGCGTAGAGGAAGCGGGAAAAATGGTGTTGGCAGCAGCGGTGGCTGATTTGGTGCGTGCCCGCGAGGTCGTAAAGGCCGCCGACAGAGGCGAATGGGAAAGTGAAGGGGCTGCCTCAGTTGGATCAAACATATCGGATTCGGCGTCTTGCTCGGGGAAGGGTGATCTCGTGCTCATAGCCTCGAATTATAGCTGCTGGCACAAGTTTACCAACAAGCTATGCACAATCTTCAGCCCGCTTGCCACGCCCATCCCGTTCAACGCTAAAACGAAGGTGGCAATTTTTGATCATGAATGGTGATGGTTTTGGATTCCACCGTGATGTAGCCGCGTTCCGATAAATCTTTGAGAATCCGGTTCACCATCTCGCGTGAGGCCCCGACCATATTGGCGATATCCTGCTGTGATAGTTTCTCGCCTACCACCATTTTGCCGTTGCTGTCGATGGCCAATTCTAGCAAGGTGTTGGCGACGCGCCCGTAAACATCCATCAGCGCCAGGGTTGAGATCTTGCGGTCGGCATCGCGCAGCCGCTTCGCCAGCGCTTGCATGACCAGTGTGCCAATGCGCGGCGAGCGCTCCAGACACTGCTCAAACGCCTGATGGGAAAGCACTCTGAAAACCGAAGCATCGAGCGTCGCCACCGAAGCAGATCGCGGCTGGCTGTCGATCATCGACATTTCACCAAAAAAATCGCCCGGGCCTAAAATTTTTAAAATAATTTCGCGCCCGTCTTCATCACCAATAAAAACTTTGACGCGCCCACTGCTGATGGTAAACAGCGAGTCCCCCACTGCGCCCTCGGTCATGACGACGGTGCCTTTAGGCACGTGTTTCTCGATGGCCAGATCATCCATCAACGCAAAATCGGTGTCGCTTAAATCCTGAAACAGAGGCACGGCTCGTAACATTTTTTCCCCGCATATTTAGAACTAACTTAGAACTAATCGAGAAAGCACTAGGCTCCTGCATCACTAATCTGCAATCATTCTCGCATAAACCAACCTGCATTGATTTTTCCGTCATTGCCACCAGTTAAGTAGCTAACGTAAAAATAACCGCCGAGCTGCCACCAACGCATCGGTTAAAATACGGTTATAAAATTAATTTTAAACATCCCTGAAAGTTTTTTATGACAACCCAACACCACCCCCTGATTATTTTAGGCTCTGGCCCGGCCGGCTATTCTGCCGCTGTGTACGCCGCCCGCGCCAACCTGCATCCGGTGCTGATCACCGGCATGGCGCAGGGTGGACAATTGATGACCACCACCGATGTCGAAAACTGGCCGGCCGATCATGCTGGGGTGCAGGGCCCGGAACTGATGGAGCGTTTTTTGAGGCATGCCGAGCGCTTTGATACCAAAATCATTTTTGATCATATTCATACGGTTAATTTCAGCAACCCGCCCTTCACGCTGCTGGGCGATAGCCATCCTTACACCTGCGATGCGCTAATTATTGCGACGGGCGCATCAGCCCAATATTTGGGCTTGGCATCAGAGCATGCGTTCATGGGCAAAGGGGTCTCAGGCTGCGCCACCTGCGATGGTTTTTTCTATAAAAACCAGGATGTCTGCGTGGTCGGTGGCGGCAATACGGCGGTCGAGGAAGCGCTGTATTTATCGAACATCGCCAAGCACGTCACGGTGATCCATCGCCGGGATAAATTCCGCAGTGAAAAAATTCTGCAAGACCGCCTGTTCGCCAGAGCACAAGAAGGCAAGGTAACTATTTTATGGAATCACACGCTCGATGAAGTCCTCGGCGATAAAACCGGTGTGACTGGCGTTCGTATCCGTTCCACCACCGATAACTCAACTAATGAGCTCGCGGTGCAGGGCTGCTTTATCGCGATCGGCCATAAACCGAATACCGATATTTTTGAGGGCAAGCTGGACATGAAAGGCGGCTACATCATCACCAAAGGCGGTCTTAACGGCGACGCCACGGCCACCTCCGTGCCGGGCGTGTTCGCCGCGGGTGATGTGCAGGATCATGTGTATCGTCAGGCGGTGACCAGCGCCGGTACCGGCTGCATGGCCGCGCTGGATGCGGATCGCTATCTGGAAAGCTTGAAATCTTAAAGTCTAGTCTAGACGGGCGTCTTGAAGCAAAAATGGCTCGAAATTCTCGACTAGCATAGTGTTTAGCATCCTAATATGACTACGCCTGATTTAACCGATGACGAACTATTTCGCACCGAAATGGCGGCAGATAACGTTACCCCGATCAAGGCTCAGGCCCGGGCCAAGCTGCAAAAGCCGCTGCCCAAACCGATTGCAGCAAAACGTCTCGCCGACGAGGCCAGTGTCCCCGGTGAATTGCTGAACGATACCTCGGGCTGGGATGGCGATATTGAGATGGGCGATCTCATTACCTTCCTGCGCAACGGCATCCCACGTGAAGTCATCCGCAAACTCAAGCGCGGCCTATGGGCAGTGCAGGCTACGCTGGATTTGCATGGCCACACCACTAGCTCTGCGCGTGAAGAGCTGGCGCAGTTTATTGCTGTCGCCAGACATCGCGGTATCCGTTGTATTCGCATCATCCATGGCCGCGGCACCCGCTCGCCGGGCGGCATTCCACTGATTCGCAACAAGGTTCGGCTGTCGCTTTCGCAACGCGATGAGGTGCTCGCGTTTTGCGATGCCGCGCCGGGCGATGGCGGGCCAGGCGCCGTACTGGTGTTATTGAAATCCACCAAATCAACTTAAGCGCCGCCGCGTAAAGCTGAATCATAAGGCTGAATCATTATCGGCTCGCCGTGCTTTAAACAATCAACGCGAATATTCAACCGAGGTTGTTGCCCGTATTTGCCGGTAAAATCAGAGTCTACCGCTGTCGCTTCCTTAGCTGACCGCACAGGCTGACCACCCAACCCAATATTGATGACATGACTTCCCTCTCAATCTCTGCACGCCTTGTCTTGTTCCTGCTGGCAGCATTATTGGTGCTGACTTCATTCAGCGAACTGGGTCATCGCAAGCTCGCAGACCCGGACGAAGGGCGCTACTCGGAAATTTCCCGCGAGATGGCGCAGTCCAATGATTTCATTACGCCGCGCTTGAATGGCCTCAAGTATTTCGAGAAACCACCGCTGCAATACTGGGCCACCGCGATTGCGTTCAAACTGTTCGGCGAGAGTGAATTCACCGCGCGGCTCTACACCCTGCTGTGCGCGCTCGGTTGTATCGCACTGATCGGCTATACCGCCACGCGGCTCTATGGGGCCGAGATCGGCGCGTATGCGGCGATGGCGCTAATCAGCTCATGGTATTTCATGGCGTTCAGCCAGGTCGTGACGCTTGATACCGGGCTGACGTTCTGGATGACGCTGGGTATTTGCGGATTCGTGCTCGCGCAGAGCGCAACCACCGTGACCGCCAGGCAAAAATGGATGCTGATCGCGTGGACCGGCATGGCGGGCGCGGTGCTGTCGAAAGGCTTGATCGGCATCGTGTTCCCCTCGGCGGCGATATTTTTTTATTGCCTCACCCAGCGTGACTGGCGGCTGCTGGCGAAGCTGGAATGGTTTTATGGCCTGGCGCTATTTTTCATTATCACCGTGCCGTGGCATGTGCTGATCTCGTTGCAAAACCCTGAGTTCCCGCATTTCTATTTTGTGCATGAACATATTGAGCGGTTTCTGACCACGGTGCATCGCCGCGAAGCGCCATGGTGGAGCTTTCTAGCGATCACGATACTGGGCTTGATGCCGTGGGGATTGCTCCTGCTGCCCGCCCTCAATCAAGGCTGGCGCGACCCGGCGTTGCGCATCGGCAAATCGGACGGCTCGACCTTTGCACCGGTTAAATTCATGCTGCTGTTCAGCGCATTTGTGCTGCTGTTTTTTACCCAATCCAGCTCCAAATTACCCGGTTATATTTTGCCGATTTTTCCCTTGCTCGCCTTGGTGTTGGGGGTTTATCTCAAGCACGCGGCGCCTAAAAAACTCGCGTGGTGGCTGCTGCCGCTGTTGCCGCTGGCACTGGCAGGCGCCTATGCCGCCTGGCATGAATCAACCAAGCGCGGCGCCGACGATCTGCTGCGGCAACAAATGTATAACGATGCC
>JAYWCO010000355.1:0-2782 GCA_043780475.1 Burkholderiales bacterium
CAATCCCAAAGTAAAAAAAGTATCGGGCCGTGGCGGCAAGAAAATCAAGCAGCAGGATATTGCGTTTTTTACCCGCCAGTTGGCCACCATGATGAAGGCGGGGGTGCCGCTACTGCAGTCATTTGATATTGTCGCTAAAGGCCATAGCAATCCAGCGGTTACCAAGCTGTTGCTCGATATTAAAACAGAGGTTGAAACGGGCTCAAGCCTGGGCCAAGCGTTCCGCAAATATCCACTTTATTTTGATGCCCTATATTGTAATTTGGTCGCGGCTGGCGAGCAGGCCGGTATTCTGGATGCCTTGCTGGATCGCCTCGCTACCTATCAGGAAAAGATGATGGCGATTAAAGGCAAGATCAAGAAAGCCCTGTTTTATCCCATCTCGATTTTGGTGGTGGCTTTTATTGTGACGGCTGTTATTATGATTTTTGTGATCCCGCAGTTTAAGGAATTATTCCAGTCGTTTGGTGCGGGTTTGCCAGCGCCGACGCTGGTGGTGATGCAAATATCTGAAATCTTCGTTTCATATTGGTGGCTTATTTTCGGCAGCATTTTTGGCGCAGCTTATTTCCTAGCGAATGCTTTGAAGCGGAGCGAGAAGCTACAGTTTGCACGAGATCGCCTGATGTTAAAGCTGCCTGTCGTAGGTGATATGGTGCGTAAAGCAACCGTCGCACGATGGACTCGCACCTTGTCAACCATGTTTGCGGCCGGCGTGCCGTTGGTGGAAGCGCTTGATTCGGTGGCCGGCGCAGCAGGCAATCGTGTTTATTACAACGCTACCAAACGTATTCAGTCTGAGGTGAGTACCGGTTCAAGCCTTACGGTGGCGATGCAAAACGCCAATGTTTTTCCAAATATGGTGTTGCAGATGACAGCAATTGGTGAGGAATCCGGTGCACTGGATGGCATGTTAAGCAAAGTGGCTGATTTTTTCGAGCGTGAAGTAGACGATGCCGTAGATGCGCTGGCGAGTTTGATGGAGCCGATGATCATGGCTGTTCTGGGCGTGTTGATTGGCGGCCTCGTGATTGCCATGTATCTGCCGATCTTCAAAATGGGCCAGGTGGTCTAAGTAATTTCGGTGATATGTGTGATTTAGGCGCAGGATTTTGCATCGCAAATGGGAGCTGCACTTAGTGGCGGTTTGATTCACGTCATGGGCAACATCGAGGCCCACTTTTCGGTCAGACGGTCTGTCAGAAAGCTAAAATAATATTTATGGACTTATTTGATACTTTCCGCACTGTGCCGTGGTTTTATATTGGCACAGCGGTTGTTTTTGGCCTGCTGGTCGGCAGTTTTCTCAATGTAGTGATTCATCGCCTGCCTAAAATGATGGAGGCTGATTGGCGGCAGCAGTGCATTGAGTTTTTGCGCCCGGAACAGGCTGAAAAAGCCGCCGCAAAACCAAGCCCCAAATACAATCTGATCGTACCGCGCTCGTCTTGCCCCGTGTGCAGTCATAAAATTACGGCACTTGAGAATATTCCCCTTTTGAGCTATGCCGCTCTGCGCGGCAAATGCTCAGGGTGCAGCACGGCCATTAGCGTACGTTACCCGATGGTGGAAGCCTTGACTGGGGTGCTGACCGGCTTTATTGCCTGGCATTTCGGCGTAACTGGAGCGGCCCTTTTCGCGATTATTTTTGTCTGGGCGCTGATCGCGCTGACTTTTATCGATGCAGACACGACATTGTTGCCGGATGATATTACGCTGCCGCTACTTTGGCTGGGTCTGCTGGTCAATGCCGGTGGCATGTTCACGCCGCTTACTTCAGCCGTACTGGGTGCTACAGCAGGCTATCTGGTGTTATGGTCGGTGTATTGGGGCTTTAAATTAGCCACCGGCAAAGACGGCATGGGATATGGCGATTTCAAATTATTAGCTGCAATCGGCGCATGGCTGGGCTGGCAAATGTTGCCGCTGGTAATTTTACTTTCAGCCGTTGTCGGCACCGTCATCGGCATTGCTGGCATCATCATTCAAGGTCGTGACAAAGGCGCCAAATTGCCCTTCGGGCCTTACCTGGCGGTCGCGGGGCTCGTCGCGCTTATTTGGGGGCATCAATTGACCGCCTGGTATCTTGGGCGCGGCCTGAGCTAAATGCGGCTTGATGCAAATTGATTGATGACATAGCGCGATAACAGATTATCTGGCTCATGAGTCCACACCCTCCTGCACCCCGCTATCTGGCTGTTCCGCCACCCATGTTGGTGGTGGGTTTAACCGGCGGCATTGGCTGCGGTAAATCAACTGTTGCTAATATTTTTGTGAAAAAAAAAGTGGGCTTGATTGACGCGGATGTGATTGCGCATCAGCTTACGTCGCCGACAGGCATGGCTATGCCGCTGATCCGAGCTGCCTTTGGGAACGAGATGATAGCAGCAGATGGCAGCTTGAATCGCCCGATAATGCGCTTAAGAGTATTTCAGAATCCGTCAGAAAAATTGCGCCTGGAAGCGATTTTGCACCCCGCCATACGCGATGAAATAAGCCGCCAAATTAGCGCAGCAGAAACAAATTTCGCAAAAAGCAGCGCCACTACCGCATCGAGTGTTTCAGGGGCGCCCTATATTATTTTGGTTGTCCCATTGTTGTTCGAGTCTATGTCGTTTCGCCAAGCCGTGGCTCGAACCCTGGCTGTTGATTGTCCGCAATCAGTGCAGATTGCTCGGGTAATACAACGCGTCACCGAGAAAAATAAAAAAACAAATAATGCGGGAAGTGAACCCCCGGTCAGCGAAATATCAGACAGCGAGGTTCACTTGATGATTGCCGC
>JAYWCO010000356.1:0-2557 GCA_043780475.1 Burkholderiales bacterium
CACCTATAAAGGCCAAAAGCAGATTTGGTATTTACTCCGGCTGGTCGGGCGCGACCATGATATTCGGCTGCGCGCAAGCACCCATCCCGAGTTTGATGCATGGCGCTGGCATGATTACTGGGTGCCGCTTGAGAACGTCATCGAATTCAAGCGCGATGTGTATAAACAGGCGCTACAGCAATTGGTGCGATTCCTGGATCACACCTATAAGCCCCATCAACATGGCGTTAAGCGTGGTCCTGAATTGCCACATGATGAGCCTGCTAATCCCTTGCTTTCAAGTCTGCAATCTGGCGAAAATTTGGCGCATGTCAGCAGTGACGAGCACCTGCTTTCACCTATATTGCCCGCAGCATCAGAGCCCGCGATGGCAGAGGCGGCTGCAGCGGCGGATAGATAGGTAGTAATTAGTTCAGTCAGAACACCAAATCCGCGCGCGTCCCGCCGCTTTCGCGGCGTATAGGCGGCGATCAGCGGCTCTCATCAGGGCGGCTAAATCAACGCCGTCGTCAGGATAAACCGCGACCCCGCCCGAAAAAGTAACTGCAGAAATTTTATGCGTGTCCGAGCAAAATTCCTCGGCTTGCAGAGCGTCCATTAAACCTTTGAGACGCTTGCTAGCTGCATCCGGACCGCAGCCAATCAAGGCCACACAAAACTCCTCGCCGCCGTGCCGGCCCACCAGATCTGAGCCGCGTAAAAAATGTGGTACGAGTGCACCAAAGCGTTGCAATACCTGATCGCCCATTGCGTGGCCATACGTGTCGTTGACCAATTTGAAACGGTCAAGATCGAGATAGGCAATGGCCAGCGGCGTGGCAGTTTGCTTGCCGAGCAGCAACATATTCGGCAACGCTTCATCCAGATAACGCCGATTCGGCAGGCCGGTTAATGCATCGTGCATGGCGGCTGCTTTTAATGTTTGTGACTCGCGCACCGCGTGATCCATCTCGGCACGTAATTGCATATGAGACGCCTGCAACTGATGCCGCTCAAGGGACTCGCGCGCCAAAGCAGCTTGCACCCGATTCATTTCATTGCGCACCTGCATCGACACATGGCGCACACGATTCAGCACATCAACATTGACCAAATAATCCTGTGAAGATTTTTTTTGCGTGACATAAGCTTCTTCAAACCGGCCTTGTGAAGCTAACGCGTCAGCCAGCTCATCGAAGACTTTCGCACGATCAGAAAACCGCCATGCCAGCAAGCTCGGCAGAATGGCCTCGACACTTTTCAGTGCATCAATGGCGCGGATCATGTTGGCGGTTCCACCGCGCCTGCTGGCGATCACACCTTCAATCATGTCCAGTTTGGCGGCATCAAGCGGCTCGATTTTCTTCGGGGATAAAATCTTGCGGGCGGCCTCGCAATGCATGGTCGCGAGGTCAAGTTTATGCATCAAAATATATAATTCTGCGGCTGAAAAATGCGCAAATTGCTGCCCACCTATCATGGCCGCAGGCTCGGCAAACACCAGCTTGAGCAGGCGCTCCACCTCAGCCAAATTATTTGAACCGCCAATACGGCGTAGCACCACGGCGAGATTATTGCGAACGGTTTTAAGCAGCATCGGGCTATCGATTTCGGCCGCAATATTTTCGGCTGCCGTGAACACCGCGGCGGATTCGTGCAAATCGCGTGCGGCCATTAAAGCCACGCCCAGTGGCAGTGACATCGTGACTTCTTCGGCGGCCAAGCCTAATTGCTGAGTCGCGTGTAACCCGGCATAACCAAAGCGCAATCCCTCGGCTAGGTTGCCGCAATAAATATGACTGGTGGATAAGCCGAGCAGCGCATAAAAATTGTCAGCATCCATCATGCCGAGGTCAAAATGCCCAACCAGCGCTTCGTACTCGTGCAGTGCATCGGGCCATTGGCCCCGCTTCATGGCCAGCACCGCCGGCCCGAGCGAAGCCAAGCGTTGGCCACGTTCATCAGCCAGGGCATCCATGGCGCTGGCGGCCGACCTGAAATGAGCGCTTAGCGCATCGAGATCAACCCCTATCCAGCGATAACCCGCCAGCGCTTTACATAACTGTGCCCACGCAGCGCTGTGTTGATCGCCAGCCGTAACTGCCACGCTTAATGCCTGCTCGGCTAGTTCAAAAGATTGAGCAGGACGGGTCAGATGGCATGCCCACGCAGCTTGCCACGGCGCGTTAGTTGCAGGACGATGTGCGTTAGTCATTATTTTTTATCAATTACAGCCGCAGCGTTTTAGTGAGTATCGTTTAGATCACATCAATAGCGATTTAACTTTGCCATGAAAGCAGTGATTAGGGTACAACTTTAGAAGTATTTTTAGTAAAAGCCAAACCGCCCGAATGGATTGCACGGTGGCCTATCTGCTATGCGCAATGAGTACTCAGGTTTTATTTGCGGTTAGTCACCCTGATGTGAGGCCGAGGCTAGGGCAGGCAGAGTTGATTGCGCAGACGCGGACCCGGGCGCAGATTTACTTTCACTTTTATGCTGATGATTGCGCGCAAAGATCGTATAAAATGTGGGCACGACAAACAGGGTCAGGATCGTGCCTAATGACATGCCGCCG
>JAYWCO010000357.1:0-6808 GCA_043780475.1 Burkholderiales bacterium
GTTGGTCGATTGCCCGTTGCGCGATTCGCCGCCTGAACCCTTACAACCAGTAAACAAACACGAAAAGCACCAGCCAGACCACGTCCACAAAGTGCCAGTACCAGGCTACTGCTTCAAAACCAAAATGGTGATTTGGCTTGAAATGACCTTTAATGCAACGAAATAAAATAACGGTTAGCATAATCGCGCCCAATGTCACGTGGAAGCCGTGGAAGCCGGTCAGCATGAAAAAAGTTGAGCCAAATACACCCGATGTCAGCTTCAGGTTTAACTCGCTGTAAGCGTGCGCGTATTCGTAAATCTGAAAGCCCAGAAACGTAAAGCCGAGCGCCACAGTGGCGAACAAACCCGCAATCAGCTGACCACGGTGGCCTGCTTTCAGGGCGTGATGTGCCCACGTCAGGGTAACGCCTGAGGACAATAACAAAATCGTGTTCAGTAGCGGCACGCCCCATGGGCCCATTGCGGTGAAATCATAAGCCGCATTTTTCTCCAGGTAGGGCCCAACCGTTGGCCAAACTGCCGTGTAGCCTTCCCAAAGCAACGCATTGTCTTGATCAGCCAGCCATGGCACCGAGAATACGCGCGCATAATAAAGGGCGCCAAAAAACGCAGCAAAAAACATCACCTCCGAGAAAATAAACCAGCTCATGCTCCAACGGAATGAGCCGTCTACCTGTTCGTTATAAAGACCGGATTCGCTTTCTCTAATAACCTGGCCAAACCAGCCAAACAACATGTAAACCAAAATTGAAAACCCGATCGCCAGGGAAGTCCAGCCGAATGGTTGAATCTGATTAAATGTCATGGCGCCGCCAGCACCCATAAACAGCAATGCTGTTGAGCCGACAATTGGCCATTTTGAGGGGGGCGCGAAATAATATCCGCTGGTCGCTGCACTCATGCTGTAACTCCTGATATTCAGTTAAATTTAACGCTTATTTCGACGTTAGAAATCTGACCAAAAAGAACAAACTTAAAATAAAAAACAACACACAAATAAACCCGGCTAAAACAATTTGCCACAGCTTCAGCTGTGCTCGATCCTGGTCGTAGCCTTTGCTGCTGCGGATACCGAAGAAGGACCATAAAACAGCTTTGATAGCATCAAGCATTACAACTTTTTGGCGCCATCACTGTCATCAGTGACATTAAAAAACGTATAAGACAAAGCAATAGCCCCAATTTCTTTCGGGATGTTTGTGTTGACATAAAATATTACCGGCATGTCTCGCGTTTCGCCTGCCTGCAGGGTCTGATTACTAAAACAAAAACACTCGATTTTATTAAAATAAAGCCCACCCTCAATCGGCGCAAAACTGGGCACCGCGCGGCCGGTAGTGGCATAGGGCAAGGTATTGGTCACCCGATAATTAACCGTCATTTTTTCACCGGGGTGAATATCAACATGTTTTTCTACCGGCGCAAAATTCCATGCGAAATTTGTATTCAGATTTGCCACGAAATCGACAGCTATAAAGCGCGACAGATCTACTTGCGTATTGGCTGCCATCGAGCGTGTTGCGGTAATGCCCAAAACTTTGCAGATTTGTCGATACAACGGTACCAGCGATGCGCAAAAAATCAGCATGACCGGCACAATTAGCAGCAGCTTGAACAGCATAACGCGGTTGTTGTGCTGCACCCGCAGGCGATCTGAGTCACTGCTCATAGAACATTGCCTGAAAACTTGAACAGCGTAAATATAAACACGCCCATCACCCAAGCCAATAAAATAGCCAGCGTGATGTATTTTCCGCGCGAGCTGCGTGGTCGGGGTTCAGGAGTTTTCATGGCAGGATTTGCTTGTTTGCTTATTTAATAATCGGCGCAGTTTCAAAGGTGTGATACGGCACAGGCGAAGGCAAATGGGTCCACTCAAGTGAATCGGCACCTTCCCATTGTTTGGCTTTTGCCTTTTCGCCTGAGCGAATGCAGCTCACCACATTCCACACAAACAATAGCTGGCTGAAGCCCAGGATGAATGCGCCGATACTTGAAACCATATTCCATTCCGCAAATTGCAGCGCGTAATCGGGGATACGACGGGGCATACCAGCCAAGCCCAGGAAGTGCTGCGGGAAGAAAGTGATATTGAATGAAATCGCCGACAGCCAGAAATGCCACTTACCGAGCGTTTCGTTATACATACGTCCCGTAAATTTAGGCAGCCAGAAATAAACGCCCGCCATCAGGCCCCAAATCGCGCCCGGAAAAAGCACATAGTGAAAGTGGGCGACCACGTAATAAGTGTTGTGCAGCGTGATGTCGACCGGCACGATAGCCAGCACCAGACCGGAGAATCCGCCCAGCGTAAACATGCACAGGAAGCCAATACAAAACAGCATGGGGGTTTCAAAACTAAGGGATCCGCGCCACATGGTCGCGATCCAGTTAAAGATTTTTACGCCGGTTGGGACGGCAATCAGCATGGTGGCATACATAAAGAATAACTGGCCTGCCGCGGGCATGCCCACTGTGAACATATGGTGTCCCCAGACGATAAACGAGAGCATGGCAATGGAAGCGGTTGCATACACCATTGATGCATAACCGAACAATGGTTTGCGTGCGAAGGTCGGGATGATCTGGGAAACGATACCAAACGCAGGCAGGATAAGAATGTAAACCTCCGGATGTCCGAAGAACCAGAAGATGTGCATAAACATAGTGGGATCGCCGCCACCTGCGGCGTTAAAGAACGACGTGCCGAAATGGCGATCTGTCAGCAACATGGTGATGGCACCCGCCAGTACCGGCATCACCGCGATCATGAGGTAAGCCGTAATCAGCCATGTCCAGCAAAACATTGGCATTTTCATCAAGGTCATGCCGGGCGCACGCATATTGAGCAGCGTCGTGATGATATTGATTGAACCCATGATCGATGAAGCCCCCAGAATATGGAGCGCTAAAATGGTCATGTCCAGGCCTATGCCGCCCTGGATCGAGAGCGGCGGGTAGAGTGTCCAGCCCGACGCAGCGGCACCACCAGGCACAAAGAACGACGCAAACAATAAAATGGCGGCGGGAATCATCAACCAAAATGACCAATTATTCATGCGTGGAAACGCCATATCGGCCGCACCAATTTGCATCGGGATGAGCCAGTTGGCAAAACCGGTAAATGCCGGCATTACCGCACCGAAAATCATGATCAGCGCGTGAACCGTGGTTAATGAATTAAAGACCTCAGGCTGAACAAATTGCAGGCCTGGTTGAAACAGTTCAGCACGAATAAGCAGCGCCATGCTGCCGCCGACAAAAAACATGAAAAGTGAAAACCATAAATACATCGAGCCGATATCTTTATGGTTAGTTGTTGTAAAAATACGGGTCCAGCTACCAGGCCCGTGATCATCATGGTGATCGTGCGCATCATGAGCGCCTTGATGGGTGTGGTCGTGAGTAGGGGCAATAGCGGTTGACATGTTATCTCCTGAATGCAGCTTTCTGGCTCTCAACAGCGCGCCGAACCATATCGAAGCGCCGTACTAAAAAAATTAAATCCCAATGCGTGAAATAGGGCCCGCTAACAGCTAGGTTTTACGCAACGCCTTCACGTCTGCCGGCTGAACAATCATGCCGGTGTTGTTATCCCATGAATTTTTGGTATAGGTAATGACGGCAGCAAGCTCGCTATCGCTCAGGCGCGCGAACGATACCATCGCAGTGCCTGGCCGCCCATTCAACAACACATTAATTTGTGCGTCAATCGGCCCCTGGACAACCTTGGAACCGCTGAGTGCCGGGAACGCGCCTGGCATACCTTTGCCAGTTGTTTGATGACAGGCGACACAGTTGGCGGCATAAATTTTATTGCCCGCTTCTTTAGCTTCAACCAGCGTAAATTTTTTACCGGCATCTTCAGCGGAAGCACGAGCTGCTAGCGTTGTTGGTAACGACGCCGGCAGCGACGCCGTTAGGGGCTTGGCACCAAATTTGACCTTGGATTCCTCAACCCATTTGGCGTAGTCAGCTTCGGTTTTAACGACGACTGTAATCGGCATGTAGCCGTGCAATTTACCGCAAATCTGGCTGCACTGACCCTTGAACGTACCAACCTCGTTGGCCTTAAACCATACATCTTTGATGAACCCGGGAATACCATATTGATTGACGCCCAGCTGTGGCACATACCAACCGTGAATGACATCGTTTGATGTTATGAGCAAACGTACCCGTTTACCCACTGGCACCACCATGGCGTTATCTACTTCGAGCAAATAATCTTTGCCTTTTTCTTCTGTGGCCGGTGCGCCGGGTTGGCCAACCTGGCTCCACGGCGTAGATAAATTGGAATAAAACCCAAAATCTTCAGCGCTGTAATCGTAGCGCCATCCCCATTGGTATGCGGTCACCTTGACCGTCATATCGGGATTGGTCGTGTCTTTCATGTCCAGCACGGTTTTTGTTGCCGGCACAGCCATGGCGATCAAAATAATGAATGGAATGATCGTCCAGATAATTTCAATTAGGGTGCTCTCGTGAAAATTCACATCGGGCTTGGCACCCTTAGATTTCCGAAATTTGAAAATCGAATAAAACATTAACGAAAACACGATAACAAAAATGGCTGCACACACAATCAAAATATACATGTGCAAGCCATAGATCTGCTGCGAGATCGGCGTGCCAGGTTGAGGAATATTGAAGTCGTAGCCCGCCCAGGCGTTCGTGGCAAGGCTGGCATACATTGCCATAAACGCTGTAACAGCTTGCAGTGGTTGCCGGACGCGATTTTTTAAAGAAATCATCATGGATAGAATCATTGTTTGCATACTGGATTACCTGTTTTATCAAAAACACCAAAAACTGTACTGCGGTATCAAAGAACACCGAGCAGCGCTAATCATGCCAACATTTATATGCTTCAATAATCTGTTCGCTCAAGCGTTTGCATGCAAGAGCATCGCAAATTCAAGCCTTCTGAAACAATGACCGGAGGCGAATAGCCAATATTTTACGCTGCTCAAGGGACATTAAACTACCCACAACAACGGAATTACCGGCATACCTTAACTGCAACTGCTGGAGTCCGCCTACATTTTGCTCCACTAGCTGTGCCCAATGGCGGCTACCGTTTAAACTATTAACCTCACGACCACAACGCCGTTCCCATCTAAATTCTGAATCACTGACTGACAGCATTTCATAATCGCCGTCGTGCCGTGCCATTACCCGAAACGCATACCACACCAAAACTATCTCTAACCCTGCAAACGGCAGAATTAACCATGCACCAATTGCGGCTGCGGCCCCCGCAACGAGTAAGGCAGAGGCTGCTATTAAACAAACCCAAAGGGTTCGCCCTGACCCCGATAACGAACGATTCGGTTTCGTCGATAAAATAAATGAGGTGGAATCAAAGGCTTTACGAGATGCCATGCTGCTTGAATGCCATGTTAGCGGGTCATTGGCAACTACTTACAAGCTAAGCGCTACTGACCAAGGACCAAATTTTATCGCAGCTAGGCACGCTGTGGCAAGAAAACCTTGTTATTTGCGGGTAATACCTCTTGATATCGGGTTTTGGTTTTGCCTTGTCATAAGCCCGCTGCCGGCGCATCAAGAAGCGCGTTAACTCAGGCGCTATTAAGCGCTTGGTTTAGTGCTGCGCGGAACGGGGCGGCGGGACAGCGCTAGCTTCAACCTCAATTTGCAATGCATCAAGCGTGTCGTCGCCTTCCACAGCCCGTCCGGCAATGCTGTAAGCGTCAGAGGCCCATGCGCCCAAGTCGATCATTTTGCATCGTTCGCAGCAAAACGGACGCCACTGATTGGCAATATTGTATTCGCTCAGGTTGCGGCAATGCGGACAACGAACTTTAGGATTGGACATAAATCACGCTGAAAATCAAAGATTACAATAGGTTAAATCGAATTCAACATCACGCTCATAGAGCTTGGTGCGCTGCACGCTACCAGGCAGAATAAAGCGGATGTTAAGCGCATATTTATTGGCACTTATTTCTGGCACGCAAGGCATGTCACGTCTGATGGTGAGTCGCAGCATATGCGCCGAGCGCTCCATTGGCATTTGCTGAAAAATACCGCCATAAGCAATGAGCGCCATGGATTTACCGCTCTCTCGCAATACCCGCAATACAATCCTGAGGCCTGCCGCAATGCCGTTAAGAGGCTGCAACCACCCTTTTAAATCGGCGCGACGGCTGGCGTCATCGCGGTGCAGCCAATGATGATACGACGGCAGATCAAACTCGCAAACCCCGCCGGGGATGGCGGCGCGCTGTTTGATGGTCATGAGCCACTCATTCTCCCGCAAATGTTGTCCGGTTTTGCCTGACGACTGAAGCAAATCTGCAAATGCCGCTTCAATTTCAGCCACGACTGCATCTAATTTTTCTTCAGAGATTGCCGGGTTATTACGTAATGCCTCCAGGAACAGTCGCTGGCGATCCAACTCCTGCAACAAGTCTGATTTGAGGTCGCCGCGGCTGGACACTTCCAGTATTTCAAAAATACTGATTAACGCCGCTTGATGATCCAATGGAAAATTTTGGGCGCTAAAGAACGCGACTCGGTCAAACAAGTCTTCAAGCCGCAGCAGCGTGCGGATTCGTTCATTTAGCGGGTATTCGTAGATAATCACCAAAACAACTCCAGAGTTGGAGAGAATTGTGACGGATTGCGGATGAGTTTACAAATAGACTTCATTTTGCATATAGCGGGTTGAATACGGCTGGTTACTCAATGCGAGTTACTCCGACACGCTTCCGCCAATGCCAGATAACGTTCATGCAGCCAGGCCACTTGCGCCTCAAGGTCAATGGCAAACCGGTTGTTA
>JAYWCO010000358.1:0-4171 GCA_043780475.1 Burkholderiales bacterium
TCTATTTCGAGCGCTACAGCGAGAGCGAGTACATTTCTAAGGACGAAGGCGCCATATTTTGTAGCCAATGAAGCGAGGGCATCTGCCCATGTCTCCGACCATTCATGCGATGACACTAACTTTCGCGTTAAGTGGGAACGATCAACCCCGACACGCTTCCGACTTGAAACTGGCGCAACCAGCGCGCGGTATTCGGATACGGTAGATTCGAGATAATTAACTTCGTTCATGTCATTACCCTGTCAAACAGCGTGCAAGACTTTTCGAGGAACTGAGCAATTGACATAAATTATCTAATTCGGGTAAGTGTTTGAGCCTTATAGGCCCAACAAAACAAAAGAGCGCAATACATGCGCCTTTTCGACGATAGTTGTTAAACTTGAATCACTCCCAATTCAACGCCCCACCCGTCTGATACTCCGTCACTCTCGTCTCAAAGAAATTTTTCTCTTTCTTCAAGTCAATCAGTTCCGACATCCAAGGGAATGGGTTGGTGGCACCGGGGTACAACACATCTAAACCAACCTGCTGGGCGCGGCGGTTGGCGACGAAGCGGAGGTACTCTTTGAACATCGGCGCGTTGAGGCCGAGCACGCCGCGGGGCATGGTGTCTTCGGCGTATGCATATTCGAGTTCGACACCTTGGCGGAACAGGCCTTCTATTTCTTTCTTGAATTCGTTGGTCCAGAGCTGCGGGTTTTCGAGCTTGATGGTGTTGACCAGATCGATACCGAAATTGCAGTGCATGGATTCATCGCGCAAGATGTATTGATACTGCTCTGCAGCACCGGTCATTTTGTTTTGACGGCCTAGGGCCAGGATTTGCACGAAGCCGACATAGAAAAACAGGCCTTCCATAATGCAGCTGAAGACAATGAGAGATTTCAATAATTTCTGGTCGTTTTCAAACGTGCCGGTTTTGAAATTAGGGTCAGACAAGGTATCGATAAACGGGATCAGGAAACGATCTTTATCGCGAATGCATTTGACCTCGTTGTAGGCGTTGAAAATTTCAGCTTCATCGAGCCCTAAGCTTTCCGCGATGTACTGGTAGGCGTGGGTGTGGATGGCTTCTTCAAACGCCTGGCGCAGCAGGTACTGGCGGCACTCGGGCGCGGTGATGTGGCGATAAGTGCCGAGCACGATGTTGTTGGCGGCGAGTGAATCGGCGGTGACGAAAAAGCCGAGGTTACGTTTGATCAGCAAACGCTCGTCATCGGTTAAACCGTTCGGGTCTTTCCAGGTGGCGATGTCGCGGTTCATGTTGACTTCCTGCGGCATCCAGTGATTCGCGCAGCCCGCCAAATATTTATCCCACGCCCATTTGTATTTAAACGGGACGAGCTGGTTCACATCGGTCTTGGCGTTGATGACGCGTTTATCTTCGGCGCGGACGCGGGTAAAACGCGCATCAATGCTGGCGGTTTCGGCCGTCATATCGGCAGGGCGTTGAGCAACCCCGGCGGCGCTATCCACCACATAATCGGCGGCGAACTCACGCGCGAGGATGCCGGTAGCGGCATGGGCACGGGCGGCCAGTGTCGAGGGCTCGTGGCGCGTCGCTGAGCTGTGGCCCAAGGCCGGGGTTGGGGAATGGGAAGGGGGCGGCAGAGTGGCGGACGGTGTGTCATCCCAAGATAAAGACATGTGTGTGGCTCCTGTTATTTAGATGGATCTCTTTTGGCCGCAGCTTACTGAAAATCGAGAAAGCAAAAGCATCGGCATGGGTTTGTTCGATTTGGTATTACAAAAAAACTGCTTGAATCCTGCTTAACTTGCGACCGCTAAACGCACACCTGATGTGGCATCGGCCAGGCTGCCAAAGTTGTCGTAAAACATCGGTGCTGCTACGGCTTCTCGCATCCGCTTGATGGCCAATACGCAATCACCCCGGCGCTTATAGCCTTCTGCGGCGGTGGCTAATTTCGCGCCGTTCGGTGCAGATAAATACCAGCGCCAATCGTTACGGATATCTTGATATAGGTGGAAGACCATGTTGCCTCCTAGTTGTTGCTACGCCTGCATCTGTGACTGAATGTGTTGCTGAACATATTGCTGAATGCGTTACTGACGGTGCGGTTGTTGCGTGCTTTTTTTCGTGCTTTATTGCCCTCAGTGCTGCCTGAAAAAACCGGGCATTTGCAGTAGCTCGGTATTCATCAGGCTGGAAACATTTTCGAGCACGATGGCCTGGTCCGAACCTTTCACTTGCGAAATGGTGTCAAGGCAGGCGTCTTTGTCGCGATAGCCGTGACCGGAATCAGCAATTTTTTTGCCTTCGTCACTGCTGAGTTGCCAACGCCATTCGAGCCTTGAATCCTGGAAGATATGAAATTGCATCGTCTATCCTTTAAGTTTATGCCGGCAAAAGTTGTAGTGCTTTCGCCGGGTTTGAACAGGTGTGCATGCGCCTTAAAATATTTGGAATACTTTGCAGTTGCATGCACTGGAAAAAAACGCAGTTATCCGACCTTTCGTCATGCAAAAGATTTATTGGCAGGCCTCACATTCCGGGTTATCGATTGAACAAAATTTAGCGCCTTCGGCCAGACCGTCGCCTGCGCCTTGGGAATAAGCCGCGCTGCCACTCGATGCGCCGAAAGCACTCACCGCGCTACCGGCTGCGCTCATCGCGCCCATACCGGTGGCGACCATACCGCCGCTGACCGGCACCGCATTTAACTCACCGCCGCGCCCGGTTGATTTCTCGGCCGAGGTTGCGGCCAGCGTGCGCAGGTAGTAGGTGGTTTTAAGGCCACGCAGCCACGCGAGCTTATAAGTATCATCCAGTTTTTTACCGGATGCGCCAGCCATATAAATATTCAGGCTCTGTGCCTGATCAATCCATTTTTGGCGGCGCGAAGCCGCTTCAATCACCCAGCTGGTATCGACTTCAAATGCGGTCGCGTAGAGCTCGCGCAACTCAGCGGGGATGCGATCTATCTTGCCTAATGAGCCATCAAAATATTTGATGTCAGCGATCATCACTTCGTCCCACAGGCCGCGTACTTTCAAATCCCGCACGAGGTAATCGTTAACCACCGTAAATTCACCGGAAAGATTCGATTTCACGAACAGGTTTTGATAGGTCGGCTCGATACAGGCCGAGACCCCGATGATGTTCGAGATGGTGGCGGTCGGCGCGATCGCGACGCAATTAGAATTGCGCATACCATAATCTTTGATGCGGGCGCGCAGGCTGTCCCAATTCATGCTGCTCGACATATCAACTTCAAGATAGCCGCCGCGTTCTTCGCGTAACAGCGCCAACCCATCCTGCGGCAAAATACCGCGATCCCATAGCGATCCTTTATACGATGAATACCGGCCGCGCTCTTCAGCCAGCTCGGTCGACGCCCAATACGCGTAGTAACAGACGGCTTCCATCGAGGTATCCGCAAACGCGACGGCCTCATGGGACGCGTACGGAATGCGCTGCTCATGCAGGCAATCCTGAAAGCCCATGATGCCGAGGCCCACGGGGCGATGGCGCAGATTGGAATCGCGGGCTTTTTTAACCGCGTAATAGTTGATATCGATAACGTTATCCAGCATCCGCATCGCGGTGGTAATGGTGATTTTGAGCTTGGTGTGGTTAAGCGTTTTGACGCCGTTTGCTTCTGTCGTCATGTGCTGCACCAGATTGACCGAGCCTAAATTGCAGACCGCGATTTCACTTTCGTTGGTATTGAGTGTGATCTCGGTACAGAGGTTCGATGAATGCACCACGCCGACATGATTTTGCGGCGAACGAATATTGCAGGGGTCTTTGAAAGTGATCCAGGGATGGCCGGTTTCAAACAACATTGATAGCATCTTGCGCCAGAGCGTGAGTGCAGGCACGGTTTTGAACAGCTTCATTTCACCGCGCGCTGCTTTTTCTTCGTAGCGGACATAGGCAGTTTCAAATGCCTTGCCGAATTTATCGTGCAAATCAATCGCGTCCGACGGCGAGAACAAGGTCCAGTTAGCGCCTTCCATCACGCGGCGCATGAACAGATCGGGAATCCAGTTGGCGGTGTTCATGTCGTGCGTGCGGCGACGATCGTCACCGGTGTTCTTGCGCAATTCCAGGAATTCCTCGATGTCGAGGTGCCAGGTTTCCAGATACGCGCAAACAGCACCCTTGCGTTTGCCACCCTGGTTGACCGCCACCGCCGTGTCGTTCACC
>JAYWCO010000359.1:0-3072 GCA_043780475.1 Burkholderiales bacterium
TGTCAGGCACGGGCGCTGCGGGTGGCACGGGTGTGAATGACATCACGGCCTATCTGGCCTCGTTAAGCGCACAGCCGCCGCCGGTGCTGCCGACCGCACAAAGCATTAATTTCCCGCTGATTTCGGCGCAATCCATGACCACGGGCGGCCTGACCTTGGCCGCCGCATTGGCCCCTAGCGTGCCGTCGGGTTTGCCAGTCACGGTCAGTTTGGCCACACCCGCCATTTGCTCGCTGTCAGGCAGCACGGTGACATTCTGGCTGCCGGGCACCTGCTCGATCTCGGCTAATCAAGCCGGGGGCATCGTCGGCACCACCACCTATGCGGCTGCCCCGCAGGTGGTGCGCAGCTTTACCCTGGCCGCACCCGCCCTGGTGCCACTGTCCAAGCGCGGCGGGATCGATATTGATGGCACTAACAAGAGCGTGATTTTAGTGCGCTCGGTGGTTGGTCAGACGGCGCAATTGCAGGGCGGTAAATTTGCTGCTGGACAGCTTACGTTTAGCCCGATGGTTGATCCCGGTGCGGGTTATCGTTTAGCCGGCGTGACTGATTTTGCGGGCAACGGCAAATCTGATTTAGCGATTCAGGATTTGCTGGCGCCAGGCAATTTTGGGGAGATTCGTACCTGGAAAGATTTTCTGCCGAACACCGATGCGCGGCTGCGTGATGTAAAACGCGCTTGGGATGTACAGGCAGTGGGTGATCTGGACGGCGATGGCTTGGGTGATTTGGTGTGGCGCTATCTTGGCTTCGATCCGTTACGCCCGAACGATACCGGTGTTTCCTATATCTGGTTTTCCAGTCCAGGCGGTGCACTGCCGCGGGTTAAAAAACGTGGTGGTGCGCCGCTTGACTGGACGCTGCTCGGCGCGGCGGACATTAATTTTGATGGTGCGGCTGACATGATTTATATTAGTCCTGCGAATCAGATTCGGGTGTTGATGGCCACACCACAGAGTAGTTGCGCCAATCTCCTGGTCGGCGATGTGCCAGCCGGTTTCAATGCGCTTAAGTTTGCCGATTTCACCGGCGGGCGTCGCGGCGATATTTTAATGAGAAATGTGGCGACGGGCGAGGTTTCGCTACTATCTTTGAACGCAGCGGGCTATGTTCTACCACCGCCACCGCCACAACCGCCGCCGGGAGTGCCCGATGATCCTAACGCCTCATGCTCGCCAAGCTCATTGGTGGTCGCTACTAATCTGCGCAGCTTGCCGGTCACCGATTCAGCCTGGAAATTTTATGCATCCGGTGATCTGGACGGCGACGGCATTATGGATGTGCTGTGGCTGCGCCCGGATGGCACACTCACCGCGTGGCTGATGAATGCGAACGGCGGCGCACCTACCGTGCTGAATAATGTGGGCATGGCGCCCGCAGGATTTACCGTATTTCAGCCGTAATTAATGATTCAGCAACCGGGAAAAATATAATGCGTTATTGGCTTCGATGCGCCGGTGTGTTAGCGACGGCGACCCTGTTCGCCGGTTGCGCGAATGTATCACCCAGCCAGCGCGGCATTCTCGCCAAACCCGATATGCAATTCGACGCCGATGCCGCCAATTCAAAAATCATTCAACACAATTACGCCAGCAAAGAGGGCACCGCCGGTGGCCGCGCCACGGGTGGTGGAGGTTGTGGCTGTACTTAAATAAAATTAATTAAACACCAGCGCTAGAGGGGTTTTCCAGCCAAAAATGCTTCAAGAAGCGCATGAATAATAGGGTTTAAGCATTGAAAAATAGCAAGCCGGTAGCGAACGCATTCACCGCCCTCATGGCCGCCGCCATGGCGCTACCCATTGTCGCTATTCCACTTTGCAGCAGTGCAGAAGAAGTCGCCACGGCGAATGCTTCAGCATCACCAACATCATCGTTACTGCCCGTCGGTGCGGTGTTCGGCGTTCGCACCCTGTATTACCGTGAAACCGGTGATCGTATGAAAGTCACCGAGCCGGTGGTGTGGATCAAATCACCGATTGGCGAAACCTGGGAAATCAGTGCGAGCGCCACTCTGGATATTGTCAGCGGCGCATCGGCGATTTATGTGTCGAATCAAACCGGTAAACCGGTGCAGATTTATACCGGCGCCTCGATTACGGATCGTCGCAAAGCCGGTGATGTGTCTGTGAAACATCGCTGGGGCGAGAGCGCGGTAAGCGTATCGCGCACCCAATCAGCCGAGAAAGATTATCGCTCGGACGCGACCGGGGTTAATGCCACTTACGATTTCAATGAGCGCAATACCACGCTGGCAGCAGGCTACGGCAACAGCAATGATCGGGTGCGTTCCGTCACCGATCAAAGCTTGAATGCGCGCCGCGAATCGCGTGAATATTTATTTGGTGTCACGCAATTGCTGGATCGGTATTCGCTGGTGCAAAGCAATCTGGCGTATACCCGGGCAAGTGGTTATCTGAACGATCCTTATCGGCTCACGATTGCATTTTTTCCGACCGGGCCACGCGTTAGTATTGCGGCTGACACCCGCCCCGATGCGCGCACGCAGTGGGCGTGGCTGACACGCTATAAACGCACCCTGCAAGCGCAGCAGGCCGTGGTCTCAGCCGAGTATCGCTACTATCGCGACGACTGGGGCATGCGTTCGCATACCCTGGCGGCAAGCTGGCTGCAGACCGTCAGCGAGCAATGGAAAGTGGAGTTGGGCCTGCGCTATTACACGCAATCAAAAGCCGATTTTTATAGGCCCGTGATCGCGTCACGTCCGCTGCCGGTCTATACCTCAAGCGATCAACGTCTGGCCAGTTTTGGCTCGCTCGAGCCCTCGCTCAAAGCGATCTACCAGCTTAATGATGCCGACTCATTTGATCTGGGCGTGTCGTTATATCGACAACAAGGCAACTGGAAATTGGGCGGTGGCACGCCCAGCTTTGAACCCCTGCAAGCACTGCTGCTCAACGCGGGCTATACACACCGGTTTTAGCACGCCGTCTTTGCGAAGTCAGGTTGTAGTTATTTCACCAGCGCTAACTTGGCCCCCCGGACATGCGCGAAACGAAACGCATGGCACATTTGCCCTATTGGGCATAAGCGCCAGCCAAGCCCGGAT
>JAYWCO010000360.1:0-5061 GCA_043780475.1 Burkholderiales bacterium
CCGCTGGGAATGGCGCAGTTTTCCGGAAAGCTGCCCGCATCCACCACGGTCACGACCGCCGTGCTTGGCGCACCGAGTGCGGCGTTGACGGGGCTGCTCAAGGTGATATTAAAGGTACCGGGGTTCTCCGCAATATTGTTGGCGAGAATCGGGACGCTGATGGTTTTATCGCTGATATCGCCATCCAGCCAATTAAGCGTGCCGGTCGTCGTGGTGAAACGGCTGCCAGCCAAGGCGGTGCCACTGCTGGTGGCGTAATTCACACTGATGGGGCCGAACGAGCCGTCAGCCCGCGATACCAACACCGCAGCGGAGGTGCCTTCAACCGCAAACCCAGTGGACTGTTTAAACTGCACATTGCCTGGGTAATTCGCCGGAATCGTCGCAAAATAACTTTCCAGATTACCGGCATTGGTGGCGGAGTTTCGCGGGCCGGAGCGCGCAAAAATGCCCGCACCACGTAACGCAAAGGCGTTACGGCACAGCGATAAATCATTCGCGTCATTCGCGCCAATAGCCGCGAACAGCGCATCGCGCGCTTCTATCAAGGTGGGATCGTTTGGCGTTAATTTATACGCGGCAACGAGGTAGCGTTTCATGCGATCTTGCGCTTGGGCAAAACTCAAACGTGCGGTGTCGGTGAGGAGCGAGGCATAACAGCCCCACAGCATCGACGCCCAAACTTCGCCGGTGTTGTGTACTTCGGCGTTGTCACCCGTAAACGCGGGCGCAGGATTGCTCGGCAGCGCAACACCGGTCTCAATGTGTTTGAAGGTGAGCGGGTTTTTACTAAAATTAGTCGAGTATGGATAGCGGCGAAATCCATAGTAGTACGCTTGGCTCATGGTGATGCCTGCTAATTGCGGGCCGTCTTCCGGATAGGCGCCAACGGTATAAACACCGTTGTAATTTGCGTTGGACGCGATCTGTACATCTTCGGCTTTGACGGTTAACAGCAAGGCATGAAAATCGGCCCAGCCCTCACCAAGGCCATTCGACAAACTGGTACCGAGACCATTTGAATCGCCGATCAAACGGTGGCTGATGTAATGCCCCCATTCATGGGCAATGATGGAATTATCGAGCGTGCCATCGCGATTCACCCCACTGACACGACGCAGCCTGGAGGTTGGGTTATCGGATTGCAACTGGGTTTTGAGAGCAGCACCGTCAGCCTGGGTCACCATCAATACCGGAATGGTGATCGGATCGGTGATGCTGCTGTCGTCAGCCATGGCGGATACGCCGCTCGCCGCATTGTTGGCGATGATGACGCCAACAGCGCCAGCCGTTTGCGCGTTGCGAACCTTGGTTTTGAAGGTGCAAAGACCGCGGTCGATGAGCACCACCAAACCACTAACCGAACCCGCATTGGTGATGTCATTGCAACCGTCGTTAACCGGGCTCACACCGTCTTCGGCGAGGATAAGCGCAGCGGAAATATCAAAATTTTGTGGGCCGAACGCGGCGGTTCCTGCTATGCGCTGCACGGTCGGGGCGACTGTCACCACGCCCGAACCGCTGCCGGTAAAAATATACATGCGCATCCGCGGACGCGCGCCATCAGACGGCGTACTCATATTGGCATTATTGACGCCGGACACATCCTGCGCCTGTGCCCGAATCGAATCATTACTCAGGCCACCGCGCCCGTAGTTATCGGTCTGTGCATTACCATTGATTTCTTTGAAGCCGGCGTCGTAATACCAATCGTGCAGCCAGTTATTGAGATAAAAAAGATTGACAACACTCGCAACGGACTGGGTTTTGTTGGCCTGCGCATCGATGTTCGGATCGAACGTGTACAAGAACGCGTTGCTGCCAGAGGTGCAGGCGTGAAAATCACCTTTCTGCGGCGCCACCAAGCTACATTCGTTAGGCGCGACTTCGAAGCCATCTGCAGGCGGTATGGTTGACGGCGGAATGGCCGCTGGCGCGAACAGATTCGCCCACGCTTCAACATTATTGCCAATAGTCTGGGTGGCATTGGGCGGCAACCAAGGATCGTTGGTCGAGATCGGGCCGTTTTGCAGCGTGATTTCGTTTTGCGGAATGAACGCCGCCTGAAAACCATTGTTCAGCCCGGTGGGATGCGGCGTTGCATTGCGCCCGACGGGTCCCGGTAGCGGTAGATTGATGCCGTTGCTCTCTGCCCAGACGCGATAAGTGTAGGCAACATCCGATGTCAGGTTTTTGCGGAACAACAAGCGACCATCGTCGGCCGCAATCACATAACTGTAGTAATCGTTTTCATCCAGCTTGCCATCACTCACTTGTAGTTCGAGGTAGTACGCGGGCGTCAAGCCTTCCTTGAGTCGATACCAAACCGGCTTACCGCGAGCGGGTTCTGCTAAGCGCGCACCGTCCGAGCCTGTCATGCTGGCGGGCATCGATAGAAATTGGTATGGCGTATCTGATGCAGTTTTGGCCGCGACCGTGATGGCACTAGCAATACTTGGCGTAAACCCATAGTCACCGAGCGCATAGGCAACGGCGTCGGCCATCGACAGGCGAAACATTGACGCACTGGATTTCAACACACGATTGGGTTGCGCCGATTTTAGTGCGCTCGTCATCGAGCCCGAAGAAACCATGGTGGGACCCAACTGACCGCTGATCGCAAGCACTTGGAGATTCGCGTTCATCATCACCGTTACCGACTCGCGGAATACCTCGATGCCGTCGCGTTGATTACCAAATTTCACTAACTGT
This sequence comes from Burkholderiales bacterium, assembly GCA_043780475.1. Lineage (GTDB taxonomy): Bacteria > Pseudomonadota > Gammaproteobacteria > Burkholderiales > Usitatibacteraceae > UKL13-2. Next base: position 2,713 of record JAYWCO010000360.1, read on the forward strand.
GCCCCCTGATACAAAGGCTCGGCATATTGCAGCGGTGCCGCATCAATCTCGGCCGCCGTTAGCTGGAAAAGATCGGCCACGTTTTTCATATGAGCGCGTGCGGCCTGCTCGGGGGTGATATTGCCGGCTTTCTGGTTAGTGGCAAGCGAGCCGGTCGGCTTAAAGGTAAGAAGACTGGGAACACCCAGGCGCTCGCCGATATGAATGCCGCTTAACTGCGGATAGCGTAATTTCGCGCTGGCTAATGCGTCAGCTTGCGCTGAGGGTGCGGAGGGTGCTGCGGCTGTAACCGTCGCCGATGATTTAGATATGCTCTTAGTCACCACATCCAGCGCATTGAAATTAGGCAGTTCGCGCGCTTGGGTGACATCGCCGATGGTGGCCATGCCGATGAAGCCGCAAAACAGCGTGCCAATTAAGAAAGACGCCAATGCAACGCGTACGATGCGGACAAATATATTCATTGACACTCCAAAGTGGTTCGATTTGCGCGATTGATCAATCAGATTAAATGATAAATAACATTTTACAATTGCTGATTTGAGCCGTGCATCATACCAAAAAACGATACCACCACAAGGTTCGCATTATGCGTTTTATGACGCTGTGTGAGCTAAAGGGCGTCATCGACAGTAACGGTGGTGCGCCAAAGCGGCCTCTAAAATTCATCAAATATGGTGACGCCATCACATCAAAAATCGTCTCTTCGCAACTGAGGCAAAGTTCAAGATGCCTAAGGTATCGTTCTTTGTCTGCCTTTTATAGCCGCGCTCTTTACCTAAATAGAAACTTTTCGCAGCCGTAGTGAATTCGAGATAACGGAAACACTGGAGAGGCTCATCGCCAGCGCTGCAATCATCGGCGATAGCAGCCAGCCGGTGAACGGATACAGCAACCCTGCTGCGAGCGGTACGCCGAGCGCATTGTAAAAAAAGGCGAAGGCAAGGTTCTGCTGCATGTTGCGAATGGTGGCGACCGACAATGCACGCGCCCGTAGAATGCCGTTCAAGTCACCTTTTATCAGTGTGACCTGCGCGCTATTCATGGCCACATCGGTGCCGGTACCCATGGCCACGCCGATGTCAGCCTTGGCCAGTGCTGGCGCATCATTGATCCCATCGCCCGCCATCGCCACCACGTGCCCCGCGCGCTGCAAACGCTCGACCAGCGCTAATTTATCGGCAGGTTTTACTTCACCATAAAATTCCTCAATGCCCAAGCGCGCCGCGACCGATTGCGCGGTCTTCACGCCATCGCCGGTCGCCATGATCACCTTGATACCCGCCAATTTAAGCGCGGCCAACGCCGTCGGTGTGGTTGCTTTGATCGGATCAGAAACGGCCAGAAGCCCGGCCAGAACGCCGTCCACGGCCAAGTACATCACACTGGCGCCCTCACCTCGTAGCGCATCGGCCTTGGCGGTGAGTTGGCGTACATCCACACCATCAGCTGTCATCAACGCGGTATTGCCAAACGCAAGCCGCCTGCCGCCCACGATGCCATGCACCCCGATGCCGGTACTGGATTCGAATTGCGCTGGTTTATCGAGCACCAGATTTTTGGCGCGCGCGGCCTCGACAATCGCAGCCGCTAGCGGATGCTCGCTGCCTTGATCAAGGCTTGCGGCCAGTTGCAAGATTTCATCTTCAGTAAACCCCTGCGCCGCAATTGCTTTCTCAAAAGCGGGTTTTCCCTCAGTTAAGGTGCCGGTCTTATCCACAATCAAGGTATCAATCTTGCGGAAATTTTCAATCGCTGCCGCATCACGAAACAACACACCATGCGTTGCTGCCTTGCCCGTCGCCACCATGATCGACATCGGCGTGGCCAGGCCAAGCGCGCAAGGACAAGCGATAATGAGTACGGCAACCGCATTGATCAGCCCGTATACCCAGCTTGGCTCCGGCCCAAACAATCCCCAACCTAAAAACGTCAATAACGCCGAGCTGACCACCGTCGCGACAAAATACCCTGACACCGTATCTGCCATGCGTTGCAGGGGTGCTTTTGAGCGTTGGGCTTGCGCCACCATTTGCACAATCTGCGCTAGCATGGTCGCACTGCCGACTTTGTCTGCACGCATAACAAGGCTACCGTTACTGTTCAGCGTGGCACCGATGAGCTTATCGCCCGCACGCTTGGTGGCCGGCATCGGCTCACCGGTGAGCATCGATTCATCGACCGCGCTGCTGCCTTCGGTAACCACGCCATCCACCGGCACTTTCTCACCAGGCCGTACGCGCAAACTATCACCGATATGAACATTGCTCAGAGGTATATCTTCCTCCGTACCATCGGGCTTGATACGGCGAGCGGTTTTAGGCGCGAGCTTAAGTAGCGATTTAATGG
>JAYWCO010000361.1:0-2697 GCA_043780475.1 Burkholderiales bacterium
GCAGGATCGTAAAAAACTCACACTGGTAGGTGCGTCAATGGGCATTGTCGCGATTGCGTTGATCACGGCACTCGCGATGAAAAACCCTACGGGCAAGACCATCGATAACGCCAACAAAATAGCGGATGCGGTCCAGCCAGCCTCTACAGGCCCTATTCCCGTGGTTAAATCCGACAAAACGGAACCCACAAAAACTGGTGCCACAGCAGCCACGACGCCATCCAGTTTTGATGGCACCGCTGTTGCGGCCGATGCGACAAAATCTGTGGAAGCGGGTTCGCCCGCCGCGGTTGGCTTACCCACATCACCTCTCGTAATCCCTTCCTCACTACCGCCCATCTCAGCAGCCGCTGGTGCGGCTAGCACGGTGGCAGCCAAAGCCGGTGAAGATCGCAAATCACTCAAAGCCGATCAGTCCAAGACGGATGTGCCCAAGCCCGCAACAGGAATGGTAACGTTTAGTATTCAGCCTTGGGGTGAGGTGTTCGTAAATGGTAAATCGATTGGTGTATCGCCACCGCTCAAGCACACCAGACTGGCACCGGGCAAATACAAAATTGAAATCAAGAATTCAACTTTTACACCGCTATCGACCAGCATCGAAGTGAAATCAAAAGAAGAGTCACCGATAAAACATCGATTCCAGTAGCATGGTTGCAGACCTTGATCCAGGCATCAATTTTGGCATCGATGTTGACATAACATAAACCAGACAGCTTTAAAATAAACATGGTTAAAGAACGATTTGTGCGCCGTTATTTTTTATTCAATTGGCCCGTTAATTGCACCTAGTTGGCATACTGCTGTTATCGTCACAGTACCCATGCATCGTATACGAGGTCACTTCACTATGTTTGCGCTCTCAACAGCTTCAATATTCACCGCCTCAATACCTGCCTTGGTACCTACCTTAGGTCGGCAACGCAGTCATTATCGAAGTCTGGGCGCGGCAATATTGCCGGTTTTCCTGTTGCTGGCAGGCTGCGTTATTCCGCCTGTGGCCGGCCCCCAAGGCCCTACCGCCGAGGAAGTAGCCAAGCAGCAACGGCTTGAGCGCGCACAAAACAATCTGGCCGATGGCCTGAAGCGCTATGAAGCGGGTGCTTATGATGAATCGATGCGCAGCTTTCTGTTAGCGCTTGACAGCGGCGTGCTCATGGTCGCGCAGCAAATTACCGCCCGCAAAAATATGGCATTCATTCATTGCGTCAATAACCGTGAAGCCGCCTGTAAGGAAGAGTTTGAAAAAGCCTTTGCACTGGATGCAAAATTCGACCTGCCCGCGGCGGAAGCAGGCCATCCTACTTGGGGGCCTATTTTCCGTCTGGTCAAAACCGAGATTGAATTACGCAAATCAGGCCGCAGCCTGCCAGCACCGCTCAAACCGCTCACCATAGGCGAGAAATTAATGGCTGACGGCGCGGTCTTCTACGATGCGGCCGACTACAATAAAGCGATTAAATCGTATCAGGATGCGCTGAAGGAAACCCTGGCCGACACCGATCAGATTCGCGTTCATAAATTTCTGGCCTTCAGTTATTGTTTGAGTTATCGCGTCACTTTATGCCGCGCCGAATTCGAGAAAATTTTCCAGTTGAAAGCCGATTTCGATCTGGAACCCGCAGAAGCAGGACACCCATCATGGGGGCCATCGTTCCGCGCGGTGAAAGCAAAACAAAAAAACACCAATTCCGCCACTCCCGCAAAGAAATAGTCCTGCCATGATTGAAACGCTGGGTCGCTATAAAATATTGTCCACTATCGGCCAAGGCGCGATGGGCGTCGTGTACAAAGCCGTTGATCCGATGATTGATCGGACGGTCGCGATCAAAACGGTCAATCTGTCGCTTAACAAAGACGATCTTGCCGAATATGAAGCACGCTTTCAACAGGAAATCAAAGCTGCGGGGCGGCTTAACCACCCCAATATCGTCACCATTTATGATGTGGGCCGCAATGAAAACATGGCTTACATGGCTATGGAGTTTCTGGAAGGTCGGGAGCTTAAAGACATTCTCGCCGACGGCGTCTGTCCGCCGGTGTCTTCCACGGTTGACTGGATAGCGCAAGCCGCACTGGGGCTGGCTGTCGCGCATGAAAACGATATTATTCATCGCGATGTAAAGCCTTCCAATATTATGATCGTTCGTGGCGGCCTGGCTAAAATTACCGATTTCGGGATTGCGCGCATGACCGCCTCGGCGGTTAAAACGATGACCGGCTTGATCCTCGGCAGCCCGCGCTATATGTCACCCGAACAAGTGATTGGCCGCACCCTGGACCATCGTACTGATATTTTTTCGCTCGGCGTGGTGCTTTACGAAAGCCTGACCGGCAAGCCGCCCTTTGACGGCGACAACGTCAACGCCATCATGTACGCAACGGTGAATCATCCGCCTGCTGCACCCTCCAGCATCAACCTTGATGTACCCGCAATGCTGGATTTAATCGTCGCCAAAGCGCTCGCCAAAACCGTAGATGAGCGCTATCAAAACATGGCCGAATTCGCGCATGATTTGAATGAATTAAAGCAGCAAATGCTGGTGGGCAAGCCGCGCTCAGCTGTGATTGCCAAAAATGCTCCACTCCAGACTAAGCCCGTCACGCTGGATGCGTTGGGGTTGGGGGTAGGCCGTTATCAGAAAAAAGACGAGGCAGACGAAGCCGCTACACCGCTACAACTGGCGAAAAAATTTG
>JAYWCO010000362.1:0-4257 GCA_043780475.1 Burkholderiales bacterium
GAAAGAAGAAAGAACCCGAGCTAAAACAGCTCTTTTTATTAACCCGGATTGGTACATTTTTAACGCGCTATTTGGTACCCATTCATTCCGGCATTGACATTGGGGACTATTCGGAGCTGACCAAGCCGCAGAAAATCAGTATCAACACTTCTCCCGGCGCAACTCATTTCGTGCAGTTTCAGTTAAGTGCGCGATAAGAATACCGCTACAGGGTAACTTCGTGGAGCCTTAATGAGGTTAGCAGCACAGCTGGTCGTGCAGGCATCAAGGAATGTAAAAGGCAAGAGACACAACCATGAGCTGTTACGGCCCAATTCGTCGGTCAAAAGCGCTCCCTTCGCCCACGGAGAGCGCAAAAGCGCCCAGCCTATAACACGGCGTTAGGCGTCAAATGCCCCTCACGGTGCCGCCTTGCCGAGCTCACCGGTAGCTATTCTCGGTCACTTTGTGTAGGCTTCTGTGTAAGTAGTTACACATAGGAGTTACACATGGCCACGAATCTAGCGATCGATCCCGACCTTCTTAATCGCGCCGTTGAGGTCAGCGGTGAGCGAACGAAGAAGGCTGTCGTCACAAAAGCGTTGCAAGAATTCATCGCTCGCCGCGAGCAGAAGCGGGTAATTGAACTCATGGGCAAGCTTGAGTGGGACGATTCGTTCAACTACAAGGCTGAGCGTTCCAGATCGTGACTTTACTTGTCGATACGAGCGTTTGGTCGCTCGCTTTGCGCCGCGATGCTTCAACCTCTGAACCTGAAGTCCATCAGCTCAAAGATGCCCTTATGGGCGCCGATGTTGTTGTCACGACGGGAATGGTTCTACAGGAATTGCTTCAAGGGTTCTCTGGGCCAAAGTCGCGTGCGCAGATCATCGAGCGTTTCGCATCGCTTCCTTTGTTGCAACCTGATCGCGAAGACCATATCGCAGCGGCTAATCTCCGGAACACGTGTCGCAGAGCAGGTATCCAAGTCGGCACGATCGATGCGCTACTCGCCCAACTATGCATTCGGCACGATCTAACGCTCCTGAGCACCGACAACGATTTCAAACTCGCTGCGCCGCACTGCGCCTTGCGCGTGTGGGCACCGAAGAATGCGGCGCGTCGAAAATGACGCAAACCCTCGTGTCAAACGTGGGCCGTAGAAACCCCTCATTGAAAAAAGCAAAATCAAATACAAAATTTGGCTTCTTAGAATCTCCCACAAGGCACTAATGCGAGCGCTGGCATAGTGAACGGATTGTTGTATTTCCCTCGCGTATGGTGCCGAGGGCTTTTCTACAGCTTCGTTGAAATTTGCAAACACTAGCATTGGCGTGCATTCCAATCCAAAAAGCTTCCAAACGCCGCTGCCAGAGCTAATCCAGTATCCTTTTATTGATTGAAACTAAAAAAACAAACAGCTCGCAAAGTGCGAGCTGTTTGTTTTAAATCGAACCATTTTTTACAAAAAATTACCGCCAATTTTCAACATGCAAAACCAACGCAAAAGCAAATGCACCACCAAAAATCTACGCCGCTAATTGTTGCTTCGCCGCGGTCATTTCCAACGCTGCCTGCTTGTGCAGTTCGGCATACGCATGATGCGCGGCGGCTTCGGCATTGCCGACTTTTACGGCTAAACCCATGTCGGCCATGACTGCGCCTAAGGCGGATAAACAGAGCATCACGTTCTCCGCTTTGCAGGAATAACCCATTAAGCCGAAGCGCCAAATCTTGCCGGCGAGCGGGCCTAAGCCGGCGCCGATTTCCAAATTGAAATCGTTGAGCAAGGTTCTGCGAATTTGTGCTTCGCCGCCTTCGCGCAAGCCTGCCGGTACATAGATAGAATTCATTTGCGGCAAGCGATTGCCTTCTTTCACAAGGTACGTTAAGCCCATCGCTTCCAAGCCGGCCTTCAATGCCAAATGATGCCGCTGATGGCGCGCCCATGCGCCTTCCAAGCCTTCTTCTTGCAGCAGCAGCAGTGATTCATGCAGCGCGAACAGGCCGTTGGTGGGTGCGGTGTGATGATAAGTGCGATTGGTGTTGCCCCAATAATTGAGCACCAGATTCAGATCCATAAACCAGCTATGCACGGTTTCTTTGCGGGCTTTGACGTGCGCCACAAATCGTTCTGAAAACGAAACCGGCGATAAACCCGGCGTGCAGGATAAACATTTTTGCGAGCCGGAATAAATCGCATCGATACCCCACTCATCAACCAGGACGGGCGTGCCGGCCAAGGATGTTACGGCGTCAACAATATTTAGCGCGCCATATTTTGTAGAGATAGCGCACAGTGTTTTTGCATCGGACTGGCAGCCGGTAGAAGTTTCGGCGTGTACAAAACCGAAAATTTTGGCGTCAGGATTTTTCTTGAACGCGTCCTCGACTTTATTCGGATCAACCGGTTCGCCCCAGGTGTCTTCCACCACCACTGCTATGCCGCCGGCGCGCTGCACGTTCTCAATCATACGGCCACCGAATACGCCGTTGCGCCCGATGATGACCTTGTCGCCGGGTGAAACTGCATTCACAAAGCAGGCTTCCATGCCCACTGAGCCGGGGCCGGAAACCGGGAAGGTCAGTGCGTTATCGGTTTGGTAGGCATAGCGCAGCAAGGTTTTTAATTCCTCCATCATCTCCACAAAAACCGGATCGAGATAGCCGATCGCAGGCAGCGACATTTGCGCCAGCACGCGCGGATTGATCTCCGACGGGCCAGGCCCCATCAAGGTGCGTTGCGGCGGATGGAAGGATGAAATTTTTTTCGATGATGCAACGGGTTTGAGAGCATGAGTAAGTGGCGCGAACATGGTAATTTCCTGGTGAACATACGGCACTGAATTAGCAGTCAAGAATAGTCGCTGGCTGCTAACGCTGGCAATGATCACTATCAATCACGCTGTCGCTAGCGGTAAACGGTATGGCGGTATGGATGGCTGGAGCTCGGTGGATCGAAACGCAGTGAAACAGTTGATGCGGTGAATTCTGCATTTCGTCAGGTCATCGTTGAGTGTAGGCGGTTTGGCGGCAACAATGCATTATCAACCCCGTTCAATCATTTAAACCCCAACCACACGGAGAGTCATCATGAATAAACCAAAAATCATTCGCCCCTTATTTCTATTGGTATTGCTCGCCGTGGTGGTCATCGGCGCGTTGGCATTGCTATTGGCTAACGGGCATTCCGCCGGGTTTCATGATGCTAATTTGATGATGTTTGATGAAGACTTGTCGGATTCCGCGCTGGGCTGGGCGATTGCGATTCCTATTTTGCTGCTGACGGCAGTGTTGGTAGTGGTGGTGTTGGCAGGCACCGGCGTAGTGGTGGCGGGGGTGCTGGCGGTGGTGTTGGTGGCGACGTTATTGGTCATGGTGTTAGCGACGGTGATGGCGATATTGCCGTTACTTGCGTTCGTCGCCGTGCCGATTTTAGCGATGGTGGGATTGGTAAAATTATTGTCCCGGCCTGCCATACCCACCCACGCTGTCGCTCGATAATTTTCAGGCTTATTCGTCATATTTAACCGTCATATTCAACCCACCATGCGAATCACCTGAGCCTGCATCGGTTCAACATAGGTTTCAGGATCAAACGCAAGATCGCCATCGGCTGACGCCTCGCCGGTGGCTTTTATATTCGCAAAATCGAATAGTTTGCGATCCAGCAAATGCGAAGGTGAAGCGTTTTGAAGTGCGCGGAAAATACTGTCAACGCGGCCCGGAAAACTGCGCTCCCATTCCTGCAACATACGTTTGACCTGCTGGCGCTGCAGATTGTCCTGCGAGCCGCATAAATCGCAGGGAATAATGGGAAATTGTTTAACCGCGAGATAGGCTTCCAGATCGCGCTCTTCCACATAAGCCAGCGGACGAATCACAATATGTTCGCCTTTGTCCGAGACTAGCTTCGGCGGCATGGATTTCAGTCTGCCGCCAAAAAAGGCATTCAAGAAAAAAGTTTGCAGAATATCATCGCGATGATGTCCCAGCGCAATTTTAGTGGCGCCGATTTCAGTCGCCACTCGATAAATCACCCCGCGTCGCATTCTTGAACACAGTGAGCACATGGTTTTACCTTCAGGGATCACGCGCTTCACGGTGGCGTAAGTATCCTGCTCGACGATCTGGAACGGCACGCCCAAGTGAGTTAAATAAGCCGGCAAAATATGCGCCGGATAGCCCGGGTGTTTTTGGTCAAGATTAAACGCGAATAATTCAAATGGCACTGGCGATTTTTTCTGCAGGCCCAGCAAAATATCGAGCAGCGCATAG
>JAYWCO010000363.1:0-2776 GCA_043780475.1 Burkholderiales bacterium
GGTTGATGGTTAATCAAGATCGAGTCACAAACGAGTCGGAAACGAGTTGAGGGGTTTTTTGTGGTGAGTATGAAAGGCATGATAATTAAATATTCAGGCAAGGTATTGCTGAGTTGTGGTTTCGCGTTACTGGCGGCTACCTCGTTGCGGGCTGAAGTGGCGGTTGTGTTGAATTCAGGCGAAGGCACCATCAGCTTGATCGACAAGGTCTCCATGATCGAAACCAGACGCATTTTCGTCGGCAAAGAGCCGCATCATTTGATGGCAACCGCGGATGATCAACAATTGATCGTGGCCAATGCCGCCTCTAACGAGCTGGTTTTTCTTGATCCGCTCACCGGTGAAATTAAACGTCGACTCGAACAAATTTCTGACCCATATCAAATCGGTTTTAGCCCCGACAAAAAATGGTTTGTGTCGGTTTCGATTCGTCTGGATCGAATCGATATTTATAACGGCGCAGATTTTAAACTCATCAAGCGTATCCCCGCTCCCCGCGCGCCCAGCCATGTGGCGTTCAGTGGCGACAGCACTACCGCATTTGTGACGTTACAGGACTCTGACGAGCTGGCTGCGATTGATCTTAAAACTCAAACCATGAAGTGGAAAATGCCGGTAGGCCGCATGCCTGCTGGCGCTTGGGTTACCCCGGACGATAAATATGTGCTGGTCGGCATGACCGGTTCGGATTATGTCGAAGTCGTCGACTGGCGACAACAAAAGACCGTCAAAAAAATCCCAACCGGTAAGGGCGCACATAATTTTTTGGCGCTGGGCGATGGCAAACGAATTTTTGTCAGCAATCGGGTGTCCAACACGGTAAATATTATTGACCAGCCCACTTTAACGGTGGTCGATACGATCAACGTACCGGGCGGGCCGGACTGTATGGAATTGACGAAAGACGGTAAACAATTATGGGTTACTTCACGCTGGGCAAAAAAGGTCACGGTGATTGATATGTCGAGCAAGCAGGTGATTAAGCAAATCCCGGTCGGTAAATCGCCACACGGCATTTATTTTTTCTCGCACTCGGCGCGAAAATAGCGAATGAAACAGCCGGTGCTAAAAGCTAAATATTGGGCGCCTGCAATGGTCGCAATTATGATCTTTGCAGCAACAAGCGTGGCATACGCCGATTGCAAGAGTACCGTTTACCTGACCATTGACACCGGCAATATGGCGCCCGCCGAAGCGATCGCGGCTATCCTGAAAAAGCATGCAGTAAAAGCAACTTTTTTTCTCGCCAATGAAAAAACTGCGGCAGGTGGCACGGCACTTGATCCCTCATGGCAGCCGTTTTGGAAAGCGCGCGCGGATGAGGGGCATGCCTTTGGTTCTCACACCTGGCGGCATTGGTATTTTCGACGCGATGTGGGCGACAAAGTCAGCTACCTGCCCTGGGGTAAAAATGTCGGCGAGACGCTCGACCATCAACAGGTCTGCCATGAACTCAAGCAAAGTGACGATGCTTTCAGAGCTATGACTGGACGCGGCTTTGATAAAATCTGGCGCGCCCCGGGAGGCAAGCTCACGCCCAATACCGTGCGTTTCGCTGAGGCGTGCGGCTACAAGCATGTGCCGTGGTCGGCAGCCGGATTGTCCGGTGATGAATTGCCCAGTGAAAAATTCCCTTCTGAAAAACTCATCGCGGCACAATTGCGCGATATTAAAGACGGTGATATTTTGCTTTGGCACTTGGGTATCTGGTCGCGAAAAGATCCGCTTTATCCCAAGCTTGATGAGCTAATTACCGGCTTAAAGGCGAAGGGTATGTGCTTTGCAAAAATTACCGAACACCCGAACTGGAAAAGCTGATGTTTGAATGGATTACAAATCAGTTTGCGGCACTACAGGACTTGGTTTTCGAGTCAGCCGTGCTGCCTGTGATGCATCAACTGGGGCTGGGCGGTTATGCCGAGCAGGCATTTGACTGGACTGAATTTTTCTTGATTGGTGCAATTGAAATTCTCCTGCTGGTGGTGGTGTTAGGGAGCCTGGAAAAATGGCGTCCGCTAGAAGCGCGCACCAGTGCGGCTAACGCGGCCAGCGTGACCGATAGAAAGGTGGATATTTTTTATACATTTTTGCATCGCTTGGGTTTGGTGCCGCTCATATTATTTTTATTGATGACGCCGCTGGTTGATAGTCTGGATGGCTGGTTGCGTATGCAGAATATGATTCCACCCAAGCTGGAAGATGCGCTGCCTTTTTTGCATTCATCGCCGTTGCTCAGTTTTATTTTCTATCTATTTATTCTTGATTTTTTGGGCTACTGGTTGCATCGCGGTCAGCATCAGATCAATATTTGGTGGGCGCTGCATAGCTTGCATCATTCACAACGCCAAATGAGCTTTTGGTCGGATGATCGCAATCATTTGCTCGATGATTTTTTAATGGATGGCGTGTTTGCCCTGGTAGCTTTGTTGATCGGGGTGGCGCCCGGCCAGTTTGTGGCGATTATGATTGCATCGCGCATGCTGCAAAGCCTGGCGCATGCGAATCTGCGGTTATCGTTTGGCCGTATAGGCGAATACCTGCTGGTAAGCCCGCGATACCATCGAGTACATCACGCGATGGGACTAGGCCATGAAGGCTTGCATCAAGGATGCAACTTCGCGGTATTGTTTCCGATTTGGGATGTGTTGTTTCGCACCGCAAACTTTGAAAAAATTTACCCCGCTACCGGGGTGAGTGATCAGCTGGAAGGCCGAGACTACGGCACGACTTTTTTATCGCAGCAATGGCTGGCGCTAGGGCGCGTCAAACACAGCAT
>JAYWCO010000364.1:0-6109 GCA_043780475.1 Burkholderiales bacterium
ATTTCTTTTAATTTGGGGCCCGGGCATTCACTGGGCGATGCGGTCAAAGCAATCGAAGCGGCTGAAAAAGAAATCGTGCTGCCCGCCAGTATTCGCAGCGGTTTCCAAGGCGCCGCCTTGGCGTTCAGCGCGTCACTCACCAGCACGCTGCTGCTAATTCTCGCGGCGATTATCACCATGTATATCGTGCTCGGCGTGCTATACGAAAGTTATATCCATCCGATCACGATTTTATCCACGCTGCCCTCTGCCGGGGTGGGTGCGCTGCTAGCGCTGATGTTGTCCCGAACGGATTTGGGCATCATCGCGATTATCGGCATCATTTTGCTGATCGGCATTGTCAAAAAGAACGCGATCATGATGATCGATTTTGCGCTTGATGCTGAACGTAATGAAGGCAAGTCTTCGCGCGAGGCGATTTTTCAGGCATGCCTGCTGCGGTTTCGTCCGATTTTAATGACAACAATGGCCGCGCTGCTGGGCGCGTTGCCACTCATGCTGGGGGGCGGTGTCGGCTCGGAGCTGCGTCACCCGTTAGGCATTACGATGGTCGGTGGTTTGATTGTTTCGCAGGTGCTGACATTATTTACGACACCGGTCATTTATCTGGCGTTTGATCGCCTCGCACAAAAGTTTGCGCCGCGCGAGCAACGTCATCAACATGGCTCTACAGTAGCAAAGCAGCAAGATGGTTCAGCAGTGCAGGGAGACTAATAGGCATACCCGACTGGTCGCTAAATTAGCAGCGGGGTCATTCCTGATTTTATTTCTCGTTGAAAGGCTCATATGAAAACATTGATGAAGATGCAATCCTTAAATAGCACCTGTCACGCACACCCCGCATTGCGCATCTTGGCACTTGCCATCATTGCCGTTGTGGGTATGGGTATATCTGCCGTCCACGCGGCACCCAACCATACAGCAGCTACCGCGTCGGCCCATGCTTCGCATTGGCGCGGCCCCAGTAGCCACGTTGGTGGCAACGTAGGTGGCAACACCGGCAGCGCGCGCAATAACAACGGTCATGGCTACTATCGTCATGGCTATTATCCTGGCCGCTACTACAATCAGGGATGGTATAGACCCTATGGTTATGGCGGTTATGGATGGGGTGGTTACTACAGCGGGTTGGCGCTGGGCCTGACGGTGCCGTTTTTACCGTTCGGCTATTCCTCATTTTGGGTCGGCGGCGCACCTTACTATTACGCGGATGATGTTTATTACATTAGCTTGCCGGGACGTGGCTATCGAGTCGTGGCACCACCAGCTGAATACATTGTTTCTGATCCGGGGCCGGCCCCTGTTGTTGCCGCACCACCTGCGTTGGGAGCGCCATTAGAAACCTCAAGCAGTGCCAATCCGCCCATCCCCAGCTACGCGCAGCAAGCCACGCCAGCGGCATTGCCCGCTCAAGGTCAACTTTATGCCTATCCCAAAAATGGTCAGTCCGCGACTCAGAGTACGTTTGACCGGATCGAGTGTGAGCGTTGGGGCAGCGGACAGACCGGTTATAACCCCGGGCAATCGGTGGAAAACGCGCTAGGCCGCCATGATTATCAACGTGCGGTTTCAGCTTGCCTCGAAGGCCGCGGCTATACCGTGAAGTAATGGCTGCAAATTTATCTTTATCTTTGCCTTTATCTGCCTTGCCAAATTAAACCGAGCATGAATTTTTCCGAAATTTTTATTCGCCGACCGGTCGCCACCACCCTGCTCACCATCGGGGTGGCGCTGGCGGGGGCCGTTGCCTTTAAGCAACTGCCAGTGGCACCCTTGCCGCAGGTAGATTTCCCGACGATTTCGGTTTCGGCAGCACTCCCGGGTGCAAGTCCGGAGGTGATGGCGGCGACCGTCGCCACCCCGCTGGAACGCTCACTTGGGCGCATCGCGGGCATAACTGAAATTACCTCATCCTCGTCGCTGGGCAGCACCAATATCACTTTGCAATTTGATTTAAGCCGCAATATCGACGGCGCGGCACGAGAAGTTCAGGCCGCCATCCAGGCAGCGCGCGCTGACCTGCCCACCAGCCTGCCGTCGAATCCCACCTATCGGAAAGTGAACCCATCGGACGCGCCGATTATGATCCTGTCGCTGACCTCGGATACGCTGACCCAAGGTCAGATGTACGATGCGGCGTCCACCATACTCGCGCAAAAATTATCGCAACTGGGTGGTGTGGGGCAGGTGACGGTAGGTGGCTCGTCACTACCCGCCGTGCGCGTAGAGCTCAACCCCACCGCACTAAACCGACTCGCGATTGGCTTTGATGAGGTGCGTACCGCTATCACCAACAATAACGCCAATCGGCCTAAGGGCCTGGTCGAAGACGGCGATAAAAGCTGGCAAATTTACGCCAACGATCAAGCTAAAAAAGCAGCGGATTATTTACCGATTATTGTGGCCTACCGCAATGGTTCAGCGGTGCGCTTAAGTGATGTAGGGGATGTGGTTGATTCAGTGCAGGACTTGCGCAACTACGGCACCGCCAACGGCAAGCCCTCGGTGGTGTTGCTGATCAACCGGCAACCAAACGCCAATATTATTGAAACAGTGGATCGTATTCAGGCGCTGCTGCCGCAGCTACGCGCCTCTATTCCCGCCTCGATCAGTCTGCAGGTAGCGCTTGAACGCACCACCACCATTCGCGCCAGCCTGCGCGAGGTTGAACGCACCCTGGTGATCTCGATGGGGCTGGTGATCATGGTGGTGTTTTTGTTCCTGCGTAATTTTCGCGCGACTTTAATCCCGGCGGTGGCCGTGCCGGTGTCGCTGATCGGCACTTTCAGCATCATGTACGCGGCCGGCTATAGTCTAAATAATTTATCGCTGATGGCGATGACCATTGCGACCGGCTTCGTGGTCGATGACGCGATTGTGGTGCTGGAAAACGTTACGCGCCATATCGAAAAAGGCATGACGCCGTTTGAGGCCGCCATCAAAGGCTCGCGCGAGGTGAGCTTCACGGTGGTCTCGATGTCCATATCGCTGATCGCGGTATTCATTCCAATTTTGTTAATGGGCGGCATTATTGGCCGCTTGTTTCGTGAGTTTGCGGTGACGCTATCGGTCGCCATTTTGGTTTCGCTGGTGGTGTCGGTCACCACCACCCCGATGATGTGTGCACGGCTGCTGCGTGCCCGAAAAGAAAAAATTGCCGATAGCGATATGCCTAAAATTCTGCCTGAAAGGCAGTCCGCAAGTCAGCCCAATCGTCTGGTTAAAATAGGCCAAAAAATAGCCCGTGGCACGGAAAGTTTTTTTGCAGCCATGCTGCGCGGCTATGAGCGCAGCCTGGGTTGGGTACTGCGTCATCCGCTGCTGGTAGTGATCACGCTGGCCTTGACCATTGGCCTCAATATTTATTTGTATGTAATTGTACCCAAGGGTTTTTTACCGCAGCAGGATACCGGCCGAATTGTCGGCGGTATTCAGGGTGACCAAAGTATTTCCTTTCAGGCGATGCAAGGCAAGCTGGGAGAATTTGTCGAGATCGTAATGCAAGACCCCAGCGTCGATAACGTGATTGCGTTCACCGGCGGCGGGCAGCGCAATGGCGGACGCATGTTCATCGCGCTGAAACCGCTGGCGGAACGTAAAATATCAGCCGATGCCATCGTCGCGCGACTGCGACCCAAGCTTTCAAAAGTAGCAGGGGCTAATTTATTTTTACAGCCGGTGCAGGATTTTCGTGCGGGCGGACGGCAATCCAATGCCGCTTATCAATTCACCCTGCAGGCCGATGATTTAGGCGAGCTGCGAACCTGGACGCCGCGATTGCAGCAGGCTTTGCAGGACGTAAAAGAAGTCGCCGACGTCAATTCAGACCAGCAGGAGCGCGGCCTGCAAATGAGCCTGGTGATTGATCGGGCAACTGCTTCGCGGCTTGGCGTCACCACCAGAGCCATTGATACCGCGCTGTATTTGGCCTACGGACAGGCGGTGGTGTCGACCATCTATGCGACCCTGAATCAATATCGAGTGGTGATGGAAGTCGCACCGCAATATTGGCAAAGCCCGGACTCACTCAACGGGATTTATGTGCTCTCGCCCACGCGCGGCCAGGTGCCGCTATCGGCCTTCTCACGCTATGAGCCGACCACGGCCGCGCTGTCGGTGAATCGTCAGAGCCAGTTCGCCGCCACCACAATCTCGTTTAATCTGCCTGAAGGTGTATCGCTTTCAACCGCCGTGCAAGCGATGCGCGATACTATGGCCAAAATCGGCATGCCCGGCACCATCACCGGCAGCTTTCAAGGCACCGCGCGCACCTTTCAGCAGGGCTTGGACAACCAACCGTGGCTGATACTGGCCGCACTCATCACGGTCTACATCGTGCTCGGCATTTTGTATGAAAGCTATATTCATCCTCTGACAATTTTATCTACCCTGCCCTCGGCCGGCGTCGGCGCACTGCTCGCATTATTGGCCACTGGTACCGAGCTTTCGATCATCGCTTTGATCGGGGTGATATTGCTGATCGGTATTGTCAAAAAGAATGCGATCCTGATGATTGATTTTGCGCTTGACGCGGAACGCACGCTGGGCTTGTCACCGCACGACGCCATCTTCCAGGCTTGCCTGCTGCGCTTCCGACCCATCATGATGACGACCATGGCAGCGCTGCTGGGTGCGATCCCGCTCGCGATCGGCTTTGGTGATGGTGCCGAGCTGCGCACCCCGTTGGGCATTTCGATTGTCGGCGGCTTGCTGGTAAGCCAATTACTGACGCTGTACACCACCCCGGTGGTGTATCTGTATCTGGATCGTTTCCGTCTTTGGGGTTTGCGTACCTGGGGCCAGCGTACCCTTCGTACCCTGAAGCACAATAAAAGGAAACCGGCTAGTCCACCTGCACTGGACGCGCCGGGCAATGTTGTTTTGGAGCATAAATGAATTACCCTCAAAAAATAAGCTGCGCGGCATCGTTGCCGCTGTCAGCGCTTGTCATGATGCTGACTGCCTGTGCCGTTGGCCCGGATTACAAACGTCCCGAGCTGTCCGCGCACGGCACGCAAGCTAGCTTCAAAGAAGCGCTGGATTGGAAAGTGGCGGCGCCGCAAGACGAGATCAAGCGCGGTAAATGGTGGGAGGCTTACGGCGATAGCGAGCTGAATGCACTGGTCGAGCAAGTCGATATCAACAATCAGAATTTAAAAATCGCTGAAGCCAAATATCGTCAGGCACAGGCATTAAGCTCCTCCGTTCGGGCTGGCTTTTTTCCGACTCTTTCCGCCACGGCCAGCGAAACCCGCAGCCGTGCTGCCTCCAGCCGAACCAGTAGCGTCAGCAATACAACTGGCTCAAACACCAGCACTGGCGCGGGCTCTGGCGGATCGTCCGCTACATTAACCAACCATAATCTAAGCGCCATTTTTAGTTGGGAGATCGATGTGTGGGGCCGCATTCGCCGTCAGGTTGAAGCCAACGATGCCAGCGCTCAAGCCAGTGCCGCCGATCTGGAGTCGGCGCGTTTGTCAGCACAATCGGATTTAGCCTCCAACTATTTTCAACTGCGTATTAACGACACCCAGAAGCAGTTGCTCAACGAGACGGTGTACGCCTATACGAAATCACTTGAGTTAACCCGGAACCGCTATAAGGTCGGCGTGGCGGGCAAGGTCGATGTGGCCCAAGCCGAAACACAACTTAAAAGTGCCGAAGCACAAGCCATTGATTTCGGTGTGCAGCGTGCCCAACTGGAGCACGCCATCGCGCTGCTGATCGGCGAAGCACCCGGTAATTTTGCGCTCAGCGCATTGACATCCGCAAAATGGAATGTGGCAGTACCGGCTACACCGCTGATACTGCCGTCAAGTTTGCTGGAACGTCGCCCCGACATCGCCGGGGCCGAGCGCCGCGTGGCGGCAGCCAACGAACAGATCGGCATTGCCAAGAGTGCGTACTACCCCAGCCTGAGCCTGTCCGCCTCAGGCAGCAGCAGCGCCAGCCGCGTGGCAGATTTGTTCAGCGCGGGCAGCGCTGCCTGGGCGCTGGGCCTGTCAGCCGCGCAGGTGCTATTCAATGCCGGGGCCACCGGTGCCCGGGTTGACGGGGCGCAAGCCGCCCATGAGCAAGCGGTAGCTCGCTACCGCCAAACGGTTTTGGT
>JAYWCO010000365.1:0-7056 GCA_043780475.1 Burkholderiales bacterium
TCAACCAGAACTTTGACCGTACCATCAGGCAATTTCAGCATTTGTAAAATGCTAGCAATAGAGCCGACGTTGTACAAATCTTCAGGATTGGGATCGTCATTGGCGGCTGATTTTTGCGCAATCAGCACCACGTTTTTACCCTCTTCCATCGCGGCTTCTAGTGCCTTGATTGATTTGGGACGGCCCACGAACAGTGGTATGACCATATGCGGAAACACCACAACATCGCGAAGCGGCAACAACGGCAAAATGGTGGTGGAAAGGTCGTCGGTTGAGAGCGTCATGATCTCGCCTTTATAGGTCTAATGAAGGTCTATTAAATGAATACTGAATATTGATGAGGCGCTGACTGAGCACAGCGTCGCAATCAGTGTCTAACAAGAGAGAAATGGGGATAAAAAATACAAACTCAAGTAGCGCCGCGCATACAGAAAGACTGCGTGGGCGACGACACCAGCCGAATGCCTTGCAGTAATATTTTGGAGGAGCCCGGGAGGCCGAGGCGCGAAACTTGAGGCGCGCTACGCGGGACGGAGCGTCGATGGACAGAGCATCAATAAACAGCATAGCGATGGTCTGCATGGGGAACGATAAAGATAAAATGTGCAGGTAGCAGGCTCAGGATCAGTTTTGCGCACCAGCTACCTTGGGTTGGTCGGCATACATCAAGAGCGGCTTCTGGCCCGCCAGAATAGTGTTTTCATCAACCAGCGCTTTTTCAACATTCGACAGCGATGGCAGCTCAAACATGACTTCCAACAATGCGTGCTCAATGATGGAGCGCAGGCCGCGCGCGCCGGTCTTGCGCTCGAGCGCACGCTTGGCGATTGCCCCCAGCGCACCGTCGCGGAATTCGAGCTCTACACCTTCCATCGCAAACAGTTTTTGATACTGCTTGGTTAACGCATTTTTAGGTTCGGTCAGAATGCGAACCAGGGCCTTAACATCAAGTTCCTCAAGAGTTGCCACTACCGGAAGGCGACCCACAAACTCAGGAATTAAACCGTATTTAATCAAATCCTCAGGCTCAACATCACGCAACAAAGCATTGGTCGCGTTGCGATCCTGCTCGCTGCGCACATCGGCACCAAAGCCAATGCCGGTTTTAGCCGTACGATTCTGGATAACTTTTTCCAACCCGCCAAATGCACCACCACAAATAAACAACATATTGGAGGTGTCGATCTGAACAAATTCCTGGTTCGGGTGTTTCCGGCCACCTTGCGGCGGCACCGAAGCAATAGTGCCTTCAATCAGCTTCAACAGCGCCTGCTGAACGCCCTCACCGCTCACATCGCGGGTAATCGAGGGATTATCTGATTTACGTGAAATTTTATCGATCTCGTCGATATAAACAATGCCGCGCTGCGCTTTTTCGACATCGTAATCACATTTCTGCAGCAGCTTTTGGATGATATTTTCAACATCCTCACCCACATAGCCGGCTTCGGTCAGCGTGGTTGCGTCAGCAATCACAAAAGGCACATTCAACAAGCGCGCCAGAGTCTGAGCCAGCAATGTTTTGCCCGAGCCGGTTGGACCAATCAATAGAATATTGGACTTGGCGAGTTCGACTTCGCCATCTTTAGCGCCGACTTTAAGGCGCTTGTAATGGTTGTAAACCGCGACCGACAGGATTTTTTTGGCTTGTACCTGGTCAATGACATATTGATCAAGAATGTCGCAAATTTCCTGCGGTGTGGGTAAATCACTTTTACTGGGTTTGGCATTCGGATCCGCTTGTGCTTCTTCACGAATAATGTCGTTGCAAAGATCAATACATTCGTCGCAAATAAATACAGATGGACCGGCAATAAGCTTACGAACCTCGTGCTGGCTTTTGCCGCAAAAGGAACAGTACAGCAACTTTTCGCCTACTTTCTCACTCATTACCGACCTCAATTGAACCCAAGTAGTCCACTGAAGCAATTACCGTGCTACCTAAATAAGTAATTTCTTCAGTACGACCTCAAACGCTGCGCAACATAGCGCGTTCCTGCACATTGCTACATTAACGTGAAGACGAAAAATTTAAACCTGACTGCGGTTTTCCAGAACTTTATCGATAATACCGTATTTCATCGCGTCTTCTGCGGACAGGAAATTATCGCGATCAGTATCATGTTCAATGACTTCAATTGATTTACCGGTGTGCTTGGCCATGATCTCATTCAGACGTTGTTTCAGAAACAAGGCTTCACGTGCATGAATCTCGATATCAGATGCCTGGCCGCGGAAGCCGCCTGATAATTGATGGATCATCACGCGCGCATTGGGCAATGAAACCCGCTTGCCTTTTTGCCCTGCGCACAGCAAAAATGCGCCCATGCTTGCGGCAAACCCGGTACACATGGTTGATACATCTGATTTGATAAATTGCATTGTGTCGTAAATCGCCAAGCCCGCCGTAACCGAGCCGCCTGGTGAATTGATATATAAGGCTACATCCTTATCCGGATTTTCACTCTCCAGAAACAGGAATTGCGCCACAATCACATTCGCCATCATGTCGTTTACTTCACCGACCAAAAATACCACACGGTCTTTTAACAACCGCGAGTAAATGTCGAACGCTCGTTCACCGCGACCGGATTGTTCGATGACCATCGGTACATAGCCTAGGCCTGTAGTGGGTTGATAACCGATAGCGGCATAATCGTCGCGGTGACCTGGCGCCATGCCAGTCAGGTCATAAGCGCGGGATTGATAATCGTAAAAAGTTTTCATTAGCGTTTAATCTCCATGATCTCGTCGAAGGTTTTGGTCACAGTCGTGACCTCCATGGATTTAGCGGCCCATTCCACCACATTATCTTCAAGCACCATACCTTCGACTTCCTGCAAACGTTGTGCATCGCTGTAATACCAGCGAACCATTTGCTGCGGGTCTTCGAAACTTTCTGCATGCTCTTCGACAACAGTGCGAATCTGCGCAGGCGTCGCTTTAAGTTCGTTGGTCTTGACCACTTCATTAAGAATGAGGCCCAGTTTTACGCGCTGCTCGGCGCGCTCCACGAACAATTCAGCTGGCAATTGCAGGTCTTTGGTGGTCATGCCGCGAGCTTGCAAGTCCTGTACAGCTTGATCCTGCAAGCGGACAATCTCGGCATCCACCAAGGAACGCGGTAAATCCAGTTCCGCAACAGCCACTAACGCAGCCATCACTTGATCTTTAGTTTTGGTCTGAATGCGTTTTTTCAACTCACGTTCAAGATTGGATTTGATTTCTTCACGCATTTTGCTGATGTCGCCATCGGCCACGCCCAATGATTTTGCAAAAGTAGCGTCGATTTCAGGCAGCTTTGGGGCGTTAACCACTTTAACGGTGACCGTGAATTGCACTGTCTTATTGGCTAATTCAGCCTGGTAGTCGGGTGGAAAGGTCAAATCAAAGGTTTTGGTTTCTTCGCTTTTCATGCCCATTAAAGCGGCTTCAAAAGCAGGCAGCATGCGGCCTTCGCCCAACACCACACCAAAGTTTTGTGCGTCGCCGCCTTTGAACGGTTCACCATCCAATTTACCCACAAAATCCACCACCAGGAAATCACTGGTTTGCGCAACACGATCTGTTTTGTCGTAAGTGGCGCGTTGTTTGCGTAGTGTCTCCAGCGTATTGTCCACCTCGGCATCACCCACCGTAGCAACAGGCTTTTCCAGCTTTTTACCGTCGAGCGAAGATATTTTCACTTCCGGGTAAATTTCAAAGCTGGCCGTGAATTCAAACTTATCAGCAGCGTCGCCGGTATTGGCAGGCGCAAAGCGCGGATAGCCCGCTACTCGCAGGCTTTGCTTTTGCACCTCGTCAGCAAAAGTTTTTTGTACCGCATCCGACATAACTTCCTGGCGAACCTGAAATCCATATTGATTCGCAACAATATTGAAAGGCACCTTGCCGGGACGGAAGCCGGGCATTTTCGCCGTACGGGCAATGCGCTTCAGGCGCGAGTTGATTTCAGATTCGACATCAACAGCGGGCAGTGAGAACGTCAAATTACGTTCGAGATTGTTAGTGCTGACCTGTGCTTGCATGGTTGTTTCCTGTTCGTGATTCGTCATACGTTGATTGTAAGATGTGTTGTGTTTAAATTGGTGCGGCAGAATTAACAGCTAAGAGTAAATAAGAGCAACAAAAAGCGCTCAGCGTGCTGGTCACCGGGGCCGGCACGCTGCAGGTTAGCGCTGATAAATGGTGCGAGAGAAGGGACTCGAACCCCCACGCCTTACGGCGCTGGAACCTAAATCCAGTGCGTCTACCAATTCCGCCACACTCGCTCAAGCTTGATTTTACCGTAAACGACCTTCCTCCGCTTATGCGGCGTATTACTTTTTTATTGCGCTGTGCGCCAAAAAAGTCTTTGATTTCACACATATAATCTTTGTACTTATCGCCGTTAGCCTTGTTTAAACCGGTTCGCGCATCTCGGTTTGAACGATTAGTACGCTGACAATTTTTGCCAAGCTTAATGTTGAAATATACCCGCCGTGCCTGTTGATCATTACGAAAATTTCCCGGTCGCATCGTGGCTACTGCCGCCTCATCTGCGGCATCCTATTGAGGTGATCTATGCGTTTGCGCGCTCGGCGGATGATTTTGCCGATGAAGGCGATTTGACACCGACTGAGCGCATCGCGCGCCTTAGCGATTACAGCCATGAGCTTGATTTAATTTCAGCTGAGTCCCCGCCAAACGTGCCCTTGTTTAATGCCTTAGGTGAGGTGATTCGAAAGTATGCGCTGCCGATCAGCCTATTTCACGATTTACTCAATGCGTTTAGGCAGGATGTCACTAAAACCCGTTATGCGAATTTCGCCGATCTAATGGATTACTGCCGACGCTCGGCGGATCCTATTGGACGCTTGTTACTACATTTGAATCACGCGGCCACGCCGCAAAATTGCATTATGAGCGACGCCATTTGCTCGGCACTTCAGCTCATCAATCATTGGCAGGATGTTGCCATTGATTGGCAAAAAAATGACGGCGGCAGGGTTTATTTGCCGCAGGATGAACTGCGGCAGTTTGGGTTAAGTGATGAGGATATAGCCCATAAAAATGTTAGCCCTGCATGGCAAAAAATGATGCGGTTTCAATCCCAGCGTGCGCGCGAATTATTGCATTCGGGTTTACCTCTCGGGAGGGTGTTGCCCGGCCGCATGGGCGCAGAGCTGCGTGTCATCGTGGCCGGCGGCGCACGCATTCTTGATAAAATAGACTGGGTGAACGGCGATGTATTTTTTCATCGGCCGCAAATGAATAAATGGGATTGGTTACGAGTTGCCCCAATCGCTATTATTTCAATGTGAATGCAATTTATCGATGCCTCCACCAAGCATGCACTTTAAAAATTATCCATGACTCCAGATCAATACTGCCAAAATAAAGCGGCTCAGTCCGGTTCAAGCTTTTATTACAGCTTTCGATTTTTGCCACCGGAACGTCGTCGTGCGATTACAGCGTTGTATGCCTATTGCCGTGAGGTGGATGATATTGCGGACGAGGTTGAAGACGTCAACGTGGCGCGTGCCAAACTCGGCTGGTGGCGTGCCGAGGTGGCGAATTTATTTGCAGGCCACCCGACCCATCCTGTTACCCGCGCGCTGCAGCCCGCGACCCGGCAATTTGGTATTGATGAAGCGCGCCTGAATGAAATTATTGACGGCATGGAGATGGATTTATCGCGGCGACGCTATCAGGATTTTGATTCACTCAAACTTTACTGCCATCGCGTTGCGGGTGTTGTCGGCCAACTATCGGCAAGCATCTTTGGATTTTCCAATCCGCAAACGCTCGTCTATGCCGAAAATTTGGGCCTCGCGTTTCAACTGACCAATATTATTCGCGATGTCGGTGAAGACGCCCGGCGTGATCGCATTTATTTACCGCAGGAGGACTTGCAAAAATTTGGTGTCACCAACGCGGACATACTCGATTGCAAACATTCCGCCGCATTTGAAGAGTTGATGACATTTCAGTCTGCACGAGCAAAGTCGTTATACAGCGAGGCGTTTGAGGCATTAATGCCTGAAGATCGCCGCCCACAGCGGCCCGGACTTATTATGTCCGCGATTTACCGCACCCTGCTCGATGAACTGGAACGTGATGGCTTCAAGGTACTCACGCAGCGCACCTCACTGACCCCCGTGCGCAAACTATGGATCGCCTGGAAAACCTGGGTATTTGCATGAATGTTGCGCCCGCACCTCAGCTGGCGAATCCCGTTGCCATCATCGGTGGTGGTTATGCTGGCATGGCGGCCGCGGTCAAGCTCGCTGAGCTTGGTGTTGCCTCGACGATTTTTGAAGCCGGGAAAACGCTCGGTGGGCGGGCGCGGCGCATTGAGTACCGCGGTCACACCCTCGATAACGGGCAGCATATTTTATCCGGTGCCTACGTTGAGTTATTGCGCATGATGGCGCTGGTCGGCGTGCCCGAAACAGCTTTTCAGCGCGTACCGCTGGCGCTGAGATTTGGCATGCCAACCGAGTTTTCGCTGACCGCACCCAGGCTGCCCCAGCCTTTGCATATGGCCTTCGCGCTGTTAACCGCACGCGGCCTCAATTGGGGCGAACGATGGGCGGCCATACGTTTGATGCAGGCGCTTAAAGCGGCACAGTTCACGCTGGATGCAAAATTATGCGTGGCCGAGCTGCTCAAAATGCATCGTCAACCACCCAAACTTATAAAATATTTATGGCAGCCGCTGACAATTTCCGCCCTGAACACGCCTCTTGAAACCGCCTCTGCCCAGGTGTTTGCGAATGTATTGCGCGATGCCCTGGTCGCATCACGCGCTGCCAGCGATTTGATTTTGCCCAAGGTTGATTTATCAGCATTATTTCCCGAGCCGGCCGCTGCCTGGCTTGCGGCTCGTGGCTCATACCTCAGCCTCGGTGCACGGGTCAGCCGGATTGAAAAATCCCCTGCAGGTTTTGAGCTTACAGTGGGGAAAATAAAGGCAATATTCTCCCGCCTCATTTTGGCGGTTGCACCACATCAGCTGGACACTCTGCAAACCAACGATAGCGCGATCCAAAAAATATTTTTAGAATCTGCCGC
>JAYWCO010000366.1:0-4473 GCA_043780475.1 Burkholderiales bacterium
GGCTGGAGCCTTGAGGAAGGCCGGGTTAAATCGGGCAGCTTCAATATCGATCAAGGGGTGGGTGTGCGTGTGGTCTCGGGTGAAAAAACCGCGTTCGCGTACTCGGACGATATCACTCTGCCGGCGATTCGAGATGCGGCGATTGCCACCCGCAGCATTGCGCGTATCGGTGCCAGTGGGTCAGCCGGTAATGCAGCAGGCAAGGTAGTCTCGGCTACCAAGGCAAAGACGGGGCATTCGCTGTACGTGCCGAATGATCCAGTCTCGGATTTTTCGGATGCCGAAAAGGTCAAAATTCTGGAGCGTCTCGAACAATTTGCGCGTGCCGTTGATCCACGGGTTAAAGAAGTAATGGGGCGATTATCCGGTGAATATGAGGTCGTGATGGTGGCTCGCCATGATGGCGTGATGGCGGCTGATGTGCGGCCACTGGTACATGTTGGGCTCACCGTGATTGCGGAGCAGAATGGCCGACGTGAACAAGGCCACACTGGCGGTGGCGGGCGTTTTGATTATCGCTATTTTAGCGATGAGATTCTAAAAAGCTATGCGGAAGCTGCCGTGCGCGAGGCCTTGATTAACCTTGACGCACGAGCAGCACCTGGTGGGCAGATGACCGTGGTACTCGGGCCAGGTTGGCCTGGTATTTTGCTGCATGAAGCGGTCGGCCATAGTTTGGAAGGCGATTTCAATCGCAAAGGCAGCTCGGTTTTTTCGGGACGCATGGGCGAACAAATTGCCGCTAAAGGGGTGACCGTGATTGATGACGGCACGATTGCGGATCGGCGTGGCTCGCTTAATATGGATGACGAAGGCAATCTTACGCAGCGCAATGTCTTGATTGAAGACGGCGTCTTGAAAGGCTATATGCAGGATTCCCTGAACGCGCGTCTGATGGGTGTGCCAGTGACCGGCAATGCACGTCGCGAATCCTATGCGCATATCCCGATGCCGCGCATGACCAACACCTTCATGCTGGGAGGTGATAAAACCAGCGAGGAAATCGTTGCATCGATCGAACGCGGTTTATATGCGGTCAATTTTGGCGGTGGGCAGGTTGATACCACCAGCGGCAAATTTGTATTTTCTGCGTCTGAGGCGTACATGGTTGAGAACGGAAAAATTCTCTTCCCCGTGGTCGGTGCCACCTTGATCGGCAACGGCATTGAATCGTTGAAACAGATCACCATGATCGGCAATGATATGCAGCTTGATGGCGGACTGGGGGTGTGCGGTAAAGAAGGTCAGAGCATACCGGTCGGGGTTGGTCAGCCCACCCTGCGAATTGAAGGGCTTACAGTCGGCGGAACGGGTTAGACAGCTTGCCAGTTGCGCATTGATGGTTGCTGACGATCATTCTGCTGCCGAGCGAATTCCGCTACGCTTTGCGCGAGGTTTTTCACGCCATGCTGTGGTGGCGGTGATGGCCGAAAAATTTGGCCTTAAAGGACTTCGCGTTACCGCCATGATTGGCTTCATGGTCGGGTATTTATGGTGGCGCGGCTGTACATCGTTTGCCTGCACATTGTTATATGGCCTGATCGCGGTGTGCCTGATATTTTTTATCGGCGTGGTGTGGGCCGCCAAGGAATCGCTGGATAAATTTGTGAGCCGTTATCAACATAATGCGTGGCTGATAGTCGATGATCGCGGGCTCGGTGGCGAGGCCCTGCATGACCAGTTTCATCTGCCCTGGGAAAATTTTCGGCGGATTGTCTTGCGCGCCGGATTTTGGTTGCTGGAAACCCGGCAGGGCGCATGGATGGTTTTACCCACCGCGCAATTTACCGCACAGGCTTGGGCGCTATTCAGGCAGCGAGCAACGCGCCTAGCCAGATAGCAAACGAAATGCAGTAACCGTAAAGTAGCGCGCAATGATTGATTTCAGACAATAGCGAGGCTTCGGCATATAAATTTTAAATCGGACTTAAAATCTGCGATCATAATCAATGTTTTTTGTCGCCACCTCATATTGCACAATCGATGAGCACTGACCATATTCTCGAAACCCAACATCTCACCAAAGAATTTCGCGGCTTCACGGCGGTGGATGGCGTGAACCTGAAGATCGTGCGCGGCAGCATCCATGCGCTGATTGGCCCTAATGGCGCGGGCAAGACCACCGTGTTTAATCTGCTCACCAAATTTTTGCCGGTCACTTCTGGCCGGATTATTTATAACGGGCACAATATTACCGCTGAAAAACCGGCGCAGATTGCGCGGCGCGGGGTGATTCGCTCGTTTCAGATTTCTGCTGTTTTCCCGCATTTGACCGATGGAAAACGTGCGCGTGGCGCTGCAAAGAAAGCTGGGCACCAGTTTTCATTTCTGGAAATCGGATGCAACACTTGTGCATCTGAATGATCGCGCCATGCAATTGCTGGACGAGGTTGACCTCGCTCGTTTTGCTGATACTGAAACGGTTGCGCTGCCGTATGGCCGCAAGCGCGCGCTGGAAATCGCCACGACCCTGGCGGTTGATCCTGAGTTGATGCTGCTGGACGAACCCACTCAGGGCATGGGCCATGAAGACGTGGGCCGCGTGGTGGAACTCATTCGCAAAGTTGCCGCAAACCGCACAGTGCTGATGGTGGAGCACAACATGAGTGTGGTGGCAAATTTGTGTGACACCATCACCGTGCTGGCGCGCGGCACGGTGCTGGCTGAAGGACCTTATGCAGAAGTGTCTAAAAACCCGCAGGTGCTTGAAGCCTATGTGGGTAGCAGCGAGATCAATGAGATGGACGCCGTATGAGCGCGCTGCCGATGCCTGCAGCCGAGGCAGCGCTGGCTATTTCAAATCTGCACGCCTATTACGGCGAGTCGCATATATTGCATGGGGTATCGCTTGAGGTTAAACCTGGCGAGTTGATTACGTTGCTGGGCCGTAACGGTGCAGGCCGTACCACCACCCTAAAAGCCATTCTGGGCTTGACCGGTAAACGCACGGGTTCGATCAAGATTAACGGTGTTGAGGCGATAGGCATGCCATCGCATAAAATTGCCCGTCTTGGGCTGGGCTATTGTCCTGAAGAGCGCGGCATTTTTTCGAGTTTAAGCTGTGAAGAAAATTTGCTGTTGTTGCCGAAGGTGGGCCTTGGCAGAAATGACAAAAATGCCGGCATGAATGTTGAAGAATTGTACGCGATGTTCCCCAATTTAGCCGAGCGCCGTGCCAGCCAGGGCACGCGCCTGTCTGGCGGTGAGCAGCAAATGCTGGCGATGGCGCGCATCCTGCGAACCGGGGCTGATATTTTATTGCTGGATGAAATTACCGAGGGCCTGGCACCGGTGATTGTGCAGTTATTAGGTCGCGTTATTCGTGAGCTTAAAGCCAAGGGTTTCACTATCATTATGGTGGAGCAGAATTTCCGCTTTGCCGCACCATTGGCAGACCGGCATTACGTGATGGAGCACGGCAAGATTGCAGCTATTGTAGAAAAGCATGAACTCGCGGCGAAGACCGATATGCTGCATGAATTTTTAGGGGTTTAATGTTTGATTAACGAACGAGCCTTGCCAGCTGGGCTCACTATAACGAGGAGAAATCAGGATGAAACGTAAACTGTTAAACACTTTAGTGGCGGCAACCCTGGCCTTTGGCGCAGGTGCGGCAACAATCGCTTCAGCCCAGCAAGGCAAAGCGTCTGACGATGTTGTGAAGATCGGTGTGTTGACCGATATGTCCGGTGTCTATGCCGATTACGGCGGGCCCGGTGCAGTCACAGCGGCACGGATGGCGATTGAAGATTTTGGCGGCAAGATGTTCGGTAAAAATATTGAGCTCGTCAACGCCGATCATCAGAACAAAGCGGATGTGGCTAAAAACATCACCCAGCAGTGGTTTGACCGCGACAAAGTGGACGCCACATTTGAAAACCTGAATTCAGCCGTGGCAATTGCGGTGCAGGGGCTGGGCAAAGAAAAAAACAAGATTACGGTGGTGACCGGCGCGGCTTCTTCCAAGCTCACCAATGAAGAATGCTCGCCCGGCACGGGTGTCCATTATTTGATGGATACGGTGGCACTCGGTAATGTGGTCGGGAAAGCCATTGTAAAAAATGGTGGCGATAGCTGGTTCTTCCTGACGGCTGATTATGCGTTTGGTCAGTCGCTGGAAAAAGATACGGGCGATGTCGTCAAAGCTGCCGGTGGCAAGGTCTTGGGTGCGGTGCGCCATCCGCTGTCTACCAGCGATTTTTCATCCTTCCTGTTACAGGCGCAGGCATCCAAAGCCAAAATTATCGGTCTTGCGAATGCGGGTCTTGATACCGTCAACAGCATCAAAGCCGCTTCAGAATTTGGCTTGACCAAAAATCAGAATCTGGCTGCGTTGCTGATGCTGATTACAGATGTGCATGCGGTGGGTCTGAACACGGCGCAAGGGTTGTATTTAACCGAAGGCTGGTATTGGGACATGAATCCGGAGACACGTGCATGGGCCAAGCGCTATGAAGAACGCATGAAGAAAAA
>JAYWCO010000367.1:0-5754 GCA_043780475.1 Burkholderiales bacterium
CTGCGCGGCTTGCAGGAAAAATATGAGGTGCATCATGGCGTGGATATTACCGATCCTGCCATTGTGGCTGCAGCAGAGCTGTCGAACCGTTATATTACGGATCGCTTTTTGCCCGACAAGGCGATTGATTTAATTGATGAGGCCGCGTCACGCATCAAGATGGAAATTGATTCCAAGCCCGAAGTCATGGATAAGCTTGAGCGCCGTTTGATTCAGCTAAAAATCGAACGCGAAGCGGTAAAAAAGGAAAAGGATGATGCATCAAAAAAGCGCAAGAGCTTGATCGAGGATGAAATTCGCCGGTTGGAGAAGGAGTATTCCGATCTTGAGGAAATTTGGAAAGTTGAGAAAGCACAGGTGCAGGGCACTGCACATATTCGCGAAGAAATCGAAAAAATCCGCATTCAAATGGCCGACCTGCAACGCAAAGGCCAATTCGATAAATTGGCTGAGCTTCAGTACGGCAAATTGCCCGCACTGGAAACTGAATTACATCAAGCCGAAAGCGCCGAGCAAACTAAGGTTAAAAATAAACTGCTGCGCACCCAGGTAGGGGCAGAAGAAATTGCCGAAGTGGTGTCGCGCGCCACCGGCATCCCGGTGTCCAGAATGATGCAGGGAGAGCGCGAAAAGCTCATCAACATGGAAGCAAAATTGCATCAGCGGGTAGTCGGTCAAGACGAGGCGGTGCGCCTGGTCTCAGATGCTATTCGCCGCTCCCGTTCTGGTTTGGCTGATCCTAATCGACCGTATGGATCATTCCTGTTTTTAGGACCGACCGGCGTGGGTAAAACCGAGTTATGCAAAGCGCTGGCGGAGTTTTTATTTGATGCCGAAGACCATCTGATTCGCATCGACATGAGTGAGTTTATGGAAAAACATTCCGTCGCGCGCCTGATCGGTGCGCCGCCCGGCTATGTGGGCTACGAAGAGGGCGGCTCGCTGACTGAAGCAGTGCGGCGAAAACCTTATAGCGTTATTTTATTTGATGAAGTCGAAAAGGCGCACCCGGATGTGTTCAACGTGCTGTTACAGGCCCTTGATGATGGTCGCATGACGGATGGTCAGGGTCGTACGGTGAATTTTAAAAACACGGTGATTGTGATGACATCCAATCTGGGATCACAACAAATTCAGGCGATGTCGGGAAGTGATTACGAGGTCATCAAACTCGCGGTGATGGGCGAAGTGAAAAGCCATTTCCGCCCGGAATTTATTAACCGCATTGATGAAGTTATTGTCTTCCATGCCCTAGGTGAAAATAATATCGCCAGCATTGCCAGCATTCAACTCAAGCGCCTTGAGCAGCGCTTAGCTGCACTGGAAATGGGGCTTAAAGTCAGCCCTGCGGCGCTGGCCGAAATTGCCAAGGCAGGATTCGATCCCGTGTATGGTGCGCGCCCCTTGAAGCGTGCCATCCAGCAAGAAATTGAAAATCCACTTTCTAAGGCCATATTGGAAGGTAAATTCGCCCCGAAAGACATGGTGCATGTGGGGCTTGAGCATGGGCGGCTGGTATTTTCAAAAGGCTGAGCTGACGCGAAATACTGGGTCGCTCGCGAGCGCTTAAAAAGGGTGTTCTGTCGCAATAATGTTGTTTATTTTAGAGGCCAGGCGGTAAAATGCTATCCGAGCTTTTTTAAAGCTTTCGATATCGGTGTGCTTAGTGTTGCGTAATTTATGTTGGTAGCGTCACGCACGAATTTTTTGCGGGAAATCTGCACGACAACATACTGGCTACTAGGCCCAGATCTTTAATTTCCCATAAGGAAACGACGTGATAAACCAAGAGACAAAATCTTCCCGTACTGCACCTAAAGCAATTAAAGCACGCACATTTTGTATGCCGTCAGGCCTCAATCTGGCGGCAGTCATTGCTTGCGTTGTTTGTATATTTGCATCGCCTGTATTGATCGCGGCACCGGCTGCACCAACAACAGTACCAGCAACAGCACCTAAGGCGATGGCTGCTACTGCAACCAACGCAACCACCGCAGCCGCGAATGCGACCAAGCCCACGGCGCCCGCGCCAAAAGTCGCCATTGTAAAAATTACAACGGTTGAGGGCATTACCGAATATCGCCTGCCCAATGGCCTTAAAGTGCTGTTATTTCCGGATCAATCAAAGCCCACCGTGACGGTTAATGCAACATATTTGGTTGGTTCGCGGCATGAGAATTATGGCGAAACCGGGATGGCGCATTTGCTTGAGCATCTAGTATTCAAAGGCACGCCAAAAAATCCTGATATTGATAAAAATTTCAACAAGCGCGGCATGCGTTTTAATGGTTCGACCTGGTTGGATCGTACTAATTATTTCGAATTATTCCAGGCCAGTGACGATAACCTTGAGTGGGCCATCCAAATGGAAGCCGATCGCATGATTAATTCCTTCATCGCGAAAAAGGACCTTGATTCCGAAATGACCGTGGTGCGCAATGAATATGAAAGTGGTGAAAACCAGCCCTTTCAAGTGATGTTAAAGCGCATGCAAAGCGTCGCCTACGATTGGCATAATTACGGTAACTCCACCATCGGCAATCGCTCCGATATTGAAAATGTGAAGATCGAAAATTTGCAGGCTTTCTATCATATGTATTATCAGCCTGATAATGCGGTGTTACTGGTAGCCGGCAAGTTTGATGAAGCAAAAGTATTGCAGTGGGTCGGTAAATATTTTGGTGTTATTCCAAAGCCCAAACGCGAGTTGCCCAAGCTCTGGACGGTTGAGCCTACGCAGGATGGCGAGCGTACTTTTGCCGTGCGTCGTAAAGGTGATATCCAGATTGTTGCACTTGGCTACAAGCTGCCGTCTGGCTTGCATGCTGATTCTGATGCAGTTGGATTTATCAACTATGCATTAACGGACTCACCAACAGGCCGCCTGCACAAGGCCCTGGTTGAAACAGGCAAAGCGGCGCAGATTATCGGCTTTCCGTTATCAGGTACTGATGGCAGCTTGCATTTAATTGGCGCCATCGTAAAAAAGGGTGATCCGGTTGAACCCGTGCAAGCAGAATTGATAAAAATTGTTGAAGAGTTTTTTAAAAACCCGCCCACCAAAGAAGAGATGGAGCGCGCTAAAAAAAGTTTCGCCAATGATGCTGAGCGCGTTCTGAACAATCACGAATCGATTGGTGTTGAGCTATCCGAGTCTATTGCGATGGGTGATTGGCGCTTGTTCTTCCAGGGCCGCGATCGGGCCGAGGCCATGACCGTCGAGCAGGTGCAAGCCGCTGCTGCCAAGTACTACAAACGCGATAACCGCGTGGTTGGTTTCTTCTATCCTGAAGATGCGCCGCAACGGGCTGAAATACCGATGCCGCCGACCGTTGTTGAGGCAATGAAAGATTTCAAACCTAAACAGAGCGTTTCAACGGCAGAAGCGTTTGATCCTGCAAACATCAATATTGATAAACGCACTAAACGGTTTGAAGTCGGTGGTATCAAAGTTGCACTTCTGTCGAAGAAAAATCGCGGCGAAACGGTTAATTTGACTGTTAGATTCCGTTCGGGCGATGAAAAATCATTGTTTGGTAAAGCAACGGTGGCCAGCATGACCGGCCAAATGCTGTCACGTGGCACGACTAAATTTAGCCGCGAACAGTTGTCAGATGAATTTGATAAATTAAAAATCGCAGGCGGTGTGAACGGTTTGTCAGGCAGTTTTCAGACCACTAAACCGAATCTGGTTGCGGCGATCAAGCTGGCGGCTCATGTAATGCGCGAACCGGGTTTCCCTGAAGCTGAATTTGAACAATTACGTAAACAAAGCCTAACCGGTATTGAGTCGCAAAAAAGCGATCCGCAAGCCCTGGCCAGCGTTGCGTTAGGCAAGCAGTTCAATATTTTCCCGAAGGGCGATGTACGCTACAGCAGCTCGCTGGAAGAAGCCGAGCAGGACATCAAGGCTGTTACGTTGGTACAGATCCGCGATTTTCATAAAGCCTTTTACGCGGCTAACCAAGGCGAAATTGCCATCGTGGGTGATTTTGATGAGGCCGCCGTGACCCAGGCGATCCGCGATGCTTTTGGCGATTGGAAAGGTGGTTCGCCTTACACCAGACTGAGCGCTCCGTTTAAAGATGTAGCAGCGGCTAATCTTGCGCTGGAAACACCTGATAAGGAAAATGCGATGTTTCTTGCGCGCGTTAACGTCAACATGCAAGACACCGATCCTGACTATCCGGCGCTCTTCGTGGCCAACTACATCATGGGCGGTGGCGCAGGTTTTGATTCGCGTCTGACCGCTCGCATCCGTGTGAAAGATGGTTTGAGTTATGGTGTTGGCTCGCAGCTGAGTGTGGGTTCTACAGATCGAGGCGCATCATGGACTGCCTATGCCATTGCCGCGCCGCAAAACGTCGCAAAAGTTGAAGCTGCGTTCAAGGATGAAGTTGCCAAGGCGATCAAGGACGGCTTTTTGCTAACCGAAGTTGTCGCCGCCAAGTCCGGCATCCTGCAACAACGCTTGCAATCCCGCGCACAGGACGCAAGTTTGGCGAACGGACTGGCAACATACCTCGATCTGGGTAGGACTTATGCCTGGAGCGCTGAATTGGAGGCAAAAATCACCGCGTTGAAACCTGAGGATGTTGTGGCAGCCTTCCGTAAATATATTGATCCGAGCAAAATCACCATTATTAAAGCAGGCGATTTTGTGAAGGCGGCTAAAACTGCTCAAGCAGCTAAATCAGATAAAGTTGAGAAAGCTGCTGCGCCAGCAGTCAGTAAATAAAACTGCAGCATGTGTAAAAGAAAAAGCCCGCTGTATGCCAGCGGGCTTTTTTGCTTTCTGAAGTGTAGGCAACCTCAATGGCAGTCGCGTAATGCTTGCTCGATATTGCCATTCATGCCCTGAGGTGTGTTGAGAAGCGCCATGCGGTAAGGGCTGTTTGCCAGCGCGGCGCGGGCTTCAGATTTTTCAAGCTCAGTTTGTTTACTGGCATCAAAATTAATACGCGCCGGTTGGGCCAGGGCGACTTTGCAATTTGCTGGCGCTGCTTCAGCGGATGCCATCATGGTTGAGCAGCCCGACACAAATGCGAGCAGGGTTATGCTCGCCGCACAAAATAATAATTTCATTTCAAACTCCTTATGAAGTTAAACAAGCCCATAAATCCTACTCCTTGTTTGGCAATGCGGCTTATTTATCGATGCCAGGCTTTGGCTGCTAGCCATTTGCTCAATGCAGCGCAATTCGCGAAACGGGTCAAAGCAGCCTAGTGGCCATGCGAGCTTGAGTATTGAAGCTATTGATTTATTGAGGGATTTGCCGCATAATCGAGGGCTTAGTTGAAAAGGCGTAGTGAAGTTACATGCCTGACAACCGGGAAGGTTTGCATCATGTTGACCACCTTGCCTCACTGCGGTGCGCATCGCAGGAGGCTCTTCCAGCACACAAGTGCCTAATCCACAAGGAGATTTTAATGCGCCATTACGAAATTGTATTTATCGTTCATCCGGATCAAAGCGAGCAAGTGCCCGCGATGATTGATCGTTATAAAGCCACGATCGCCCAAGGTGCGGGTAAGGTTCACCGCATCGAAGACTGGGGTCGTCGTCAAATGACTTACCCCATCCAAAAAGTGTTCAAGGCGCATTACGTGCTCATGAACATTGAAATTGAACAACCCACGTTGGAAGAACTTGAGCACGCGTTCAAGTTTAACGACGCTGTGTTGCGCCATTTGATTGTCAAACAAGATGCAGCGGAAACCGCGCCATCGCCAATGATGAAGGAAGAAAAATCCC
>JAYWCO010000368.1:0-1995 GCA_043780475.1 Burkholderiales bacterium
CCGCGCCTAACCCCTGCATAGCCTGGGGCGTGCCCCAAGCCAAATAGCCCAGAATCGCCGCGACCGGAATCGTCATGGCCAGACATATCGCGGCCATCCATGAGCGCTTTTCTGCTTCGACCATAGCCGGGCCAGCGCCTAGCGTCTCAACAGGATACTCAGGCGGTATTTCAAATGCTACCCGCTGGCCTAGCTCGGCGACAGCGAGGTCACGCTCTGCAACTGAAATCAAACCCCGGCTGACATCGTCATCAAGCTCCTGCTTGTGCGCGCGAAAAATGGTGATATTGCTTGACGCATCCGAAATCACCACCCGGCGTGACCACAACCGTGGCCGCAACAGCGGCACCAGCACAAAAGCCAGCGCTATCACCAGCATAAGTGCTGCCGCAAGAAAAAATATAATCACTGGCTACCTAGATGACGAATTGAAAATGACAAATTGAGAATGGTTAACCGCTTCATGAATAAAGCTCATTGAACGTGCCAAATTATAGCCTGTCACTCCTTACTGCTTCGGCGTCATGGCATAAGTTTGCTTTGGCATCGAATCCTGATGCGCGCCTTGGCAATTTCCAGACTGCGTAGACACCGCAAATTACGCAACCTGCAGACTCCCTCAATCAGGGTAGCGGCAAACCAAAAACGCGCTATTATCCCGCCCGTTTAAAAACGGGTTGCGCTTTTCCTATATAGTTCCCCACATTAGCTCTGCACATAAAATAAAAGCTTTAATTCAGTACCGGCAAGGCGCGCCGACATGCACGGAACATAGCCATGAGTTTTGATGGTTGTGGGAAGCGAGTACGACGATTACGAATAGGCATCTTCCAAGTAAATGCCAAATACGAACCGCTGGCTTATGCATAAATAGGGCGCAAGAGGCAAGGTATGAGACATCGCACTTTTCTCGAATTCCAACGCTATCGGCACCTTAAACTGGCGTCCGCATCGGCGTTAGTGGCGATCGTTGTTTATGCCTGGTTCAGCTATCCAGTAGGGCGTTATGGCGGCACCCCGGCTGGCTATGCGCTGGGCATCGCTGGCGCACTGCTGATTGTTTGGTTAATGTGGCTGGGCATCCAAAAGCGTCGCTATCGCGCCAACGCAAATGGCTTAAAAGGTTGGGTGTCGGCCCATGTATACCTTGGTGCGAGCCTAATCGTCATCGCTACCCTGCACAGCGGATTTCGGATCGGTTGGAATGTGCATACGCTCGCTTATGTGCTGATGCTGGTGGTTATTTTTTCAGGCTTTTTTGGGGTGTATGTGTATCTGCGCCTGCCGCGCCTGATGACCGAAAATATGGGCGAGGACACCCTCGACAGCGTCATTCTCAAAATCGCCGATGTCGATCAGGATATTCGACGCGTGGCGATGGCGATGCCAGACGAGGTGACGCGCATCGCAGAAGCATCCATCCAGCGCACCTGCATCGGCGGCGGCGTACTCGCACAATTCCGTGATCAACCCGGCCGTTGTCCCACCCGGCAAGCGGTGCATTTTTTGGAACAGGCCGGCAAAACCCTGAAAGGTGATGATCAACAACGCAATCACGAGCTTTATTCACTGATGCTGCGCAAGAAAAAATTAGTGGCGCGCGCGCGCGCCGATATTCGTTTCAAAGCAGCGCTCAGTTTATGGCTGTATATCCATGTGCCCTTTTCGTTTGCGTTACTGGCGGCATTAAGCGCGCATATCATCTCAGTATTTTTTTACTGGTAAGCCGTCAGCCCACGCGATGAAACTCCTGCTTACCCAACTCACGCGCAACCGCCAGGGACTGGCGGTAATGACGCAACAGACGATCCAGTCTGATCCGCTCAGGATTGGGCGCGGCGCGGATTGCAAGCTGCATTTGCCAGACCCACGAATTGCACTTCATCACGCCAATCTAGGCTTGAGCGATGATGGCAACTGCTTTATTGAAGCGGCGGCCGGCACGATCAAAATCGATGGCCATTTTGAGCGTGCCATGCGCCTTAAAGCTGGCCA